>DASZQE010000001.1:0-2808 GCA_035550175.1 Phycisphaerales bacterium
TGACGAACGGCCGACCTGCAATCCGAACCTGCTGAACGGTGTGCAGCGCTGACCCGACACACGCGGAGAAAACTGCATGGTCATCCGGAAGCGATTGAGGAATTTCACAGAGGTTGGCGACCGGCAACACGCAGTATTCCGCACAAGCGCCACCGCGACCCGAAAGCCCCATGATTGATCGCTTGCGACAGTGGGCGCTGACGCCCGCCCGACAAAGCTCACAAACCCCGCATGAAGTGACAGCAAACCCCACGACACGCTTGCCGACAAGAGGGTGCTCGGGTTCGCCCGCCACACGTTCGACGATTCCGACAAATTCATGCCCGATGACACCCTCGAATTGATTCTCGTGCCGAATCGTCGGCACATCCTCCTGCGACACACTGCAATGCGTCACGCGAATCAGCGCTTCGCCGTGCGCAGGCTCTGGAACTGCAACTGCACGATCAAACCGAATGGATGACTTGTCAGCAACAATGGCGCGCATGGATCTCTGTCTCTTGGCGGTTTGGTTCAATTGACATGCATGCGAAACCGCTATTGTCACCCGCCTGATGGTATTGAGGCTGCGGGCGGCTCGTCGTCATACGTCGTGCGTGATCCGGCCGGGTGCAAACCGGTGGGCGTGCCGGGCTGTTCGAAGGTCGGGCTGGTCCAGAATGCCACTCGCTCCCAGAAACTTTCATCCCGCTGATAGGTCGGGAACAGATATTCCTGCTGGTCTGCAAAGGGATCGCCGCCTTTCAACTTGCTTTCATACCACTGCAGCCACTCACGTGAATTGAGCCCGAACTGCTGATTCGTCAATGTGTGAAGGGTGTCCTGCGCGGAAAGATTGATCGAAAGCTCGCGCTCATCGAGCCGACCAACGAGCCCTCTGAACACGCGATCTTCCGGATATTGGCCCAACGCCTGAATGGCCGCCACGCGAATGTCGCTTTGCTCCTCCTCATTGCGAATCACCTTCAGCGCATCCGCAACGACCGCAGGATTGTGCAATCGCTGAAGCGCCTTGGCCGCTTCCCATCGCACTTGCGGATTCTCATCCGTGAGATGAGGCACGATCAGCAGCGCATCATCAGGGGTTCCGTGTCTTGCCAGCGCTCGAATGGCGGAAGCCTTCACCAACGGGTCGTCATCATGCTGCACATACTCTCGATACAACGCCAGATAGGCATCCGCCCCGCCGAAGGGAGAATTGGAAATGAGCGTCGTGCCAGTGCGCCGCGCATCCGGGTCGTTCTTGTCCGCCGCTTTCAGCGCCGCTTCATGCGGGGAAATCGGCGTGATGGAATTCTTCAGGTCGGCAATGTCCTGGCCGATCGTGTCACATCCCGCCATCGCACAAAGCAGGCCGACACTGAACGCAATTCTGGGAAGAAATGTTTTGAAAGAGTTCACCGTCAGCCTCCTTACTGATGGCAGATCGCCCTTCATCTTATCGAGCGGCGCTCGACACCGCGTGAGCCTCCGTGCCCTGCGCTCTCTGACGGAGGACCACGATCATCTGCCGGACCTCGTCAGCCATCTTGGTATTCGGGAATTCCAGCGTAATCTGATCACCCAGAATGACCGCTTCCTTCCATCGATGCTCGGACACCGCCAGCTTGAATTGCACACTCAGGCTCTCCCGATACCGCACAACAACATCCTGTGCGACGCCGGCGATGGACGCGGCCTCTTCGCGCGTCATGTAGCGGTCAAGCTCCTTGAGCAATGCCATGGCCTGAGACAAATCGTTCTTGTGCGCGGCTTCAAGAAACCGGCTCTGCAGTTCCTTCCCGTATTGCATCCGCGCCTGAAGGATTCGCTGCTCCATCTCCATGGACAACTGCGGATCCTGATTGAGCTGGCGCACGCGCGCCGCATGCTGGTATGCCGCCCCCCAATCCTGCTGAAGCAGAATCGCATCCAATTGCTGAATTTCGCTTGCCACATGCTTCTGCTCGCCGCGATCGCGCATCGCATGAATATGGTCACGGATGACCTGCGCTTCATGAGGCAATTTCAATTCCTCTTCGATGCCGTCGCACAATCGCAATCCCGTTGCAAAGTCTCCCCGCGCAATCGCTTCGCCGATCGCTCCGCGAATCATCTCCAGTTCGTGATCCTGATTCACCACGCGCTTCGCGGCATCGGACATCGCAACCGTTTCCCGCACCCGGTGCAGCGCAAGCTCCACGTCAGCCAGCCGCGAGCTGATCTCGGGAGGGACCATGCTGGCCTGCGAGTTGGGGGAACGACCTGCGATCGGAATAGATGCACCGACCACCAGATACCCCCCCGCACCGACAAGCATCCACCATTCGGAATCACGCATGGCGCCGATGGCGATCAGCGCAGCACAATTCACGAACAAAAATCCGTAGGCCTCGATCATCCACGAACGTCGCGCGGAGCCCACACGCATCATTCCCACAGACAACACGCCTGCGATCAGGCATGTCCACCACCAAGCCTGATGAATGCCGACAACCGCACATCCCAGCCATATTGCGCAAGCGAGGACTTCGCCAAGCCGGAGCGCCATCCACGCATCGTTCATTGCGGGCTTCTGCGTGTGTTGTGTCGTGGAGTCCATGATTTCAGTTTGCATTGTGAATGATATTCACTCTGATTCAACTTCCCGGCGTGACCTGTCCGCAGTCGAAGGAAATCGGCACAACACAGAGAAATTTCAGCGGCTGATTTGACGTGTTTACAAACTGATGAACCTTGTTGGGAAGAATGAACGCGGCATCTCCGGCTCGAATGGCACTGATATCCCCATCGTGTTCAAGCGTGCCCTTGCCTTCGAGAATGAACACC
>DASZQE010000002.1:0-4230 GCA_035550175.1 Phycisphaerales bacterium
CACCCTACAGGTTGTCCTCCGTCCCAGAGGTGGTTGTTCGGCGGCTCAGATACAGGGAGTATGCAACACGTCTTATCCGATGGCCCACAAAAGTAATGTGCGCATTGGATTGGAACGACCAGCCGGACGCAGCATTCTGACGAAAGGAAGCCAAAACAATCGCCTTGTGCCCGCTGCTCATTGACCCCTCCGATCACGGCTGCGCAGAGAACAACGCTGGCCAACAAGACATATTTTTTGAAAGTCCTTGTGTCCACAGCCTGCCTTCTTTCTTTTTTGTCGACCCCCGCGAACCGGAATGACACCCCTTCACCCGTACTACCTACTTATCCCCCCCCCCACACTCGTTTGTCAATATGAATTTGTATTAATTCATCAAATTTCTTGGGAGGATGTTTCACTGATATCAATTCTAAACTCTATCACTTCAATACTTTGGTGCGTCTTCACTCACCATGAGGCCGCAACGACGATGGCCGGCCTTATCGTTCTGTACTCTCTTTTCTCCTTCTTTGTCCTTGTCTTCCCTAGTGCCTAATGCCTCTTGCCTTTCTTTTTCCCTTATCAATCTTTTCTTCTCTGTGCTCTCCGGGTCTCTGTGGTGAATTCCCTCACTCCTCCTCCTTCATCCCCGGAATCCGCTTCACCTGCTCGTCGCTCAGAATCACCCGCAGCTTGCTCCGCATCCCGTCATTCAGGTCATTCCGCTCAAAGCGCAGCTTCTCCAATGCCTGCTGCCGCTGCTGGAACGCCGCCCAGTCCCGGTTCTGCATCGGGTCATTGTCCGATGCATCTTGCATCACCTTCACCATCTTTTCCGAAATCTGCTGGTAATTCCCTCGATACTCAAGTGCCGCCTGATTGATCTGCTGCCGCTGCTCGTCATTCAGGTCATTCATTTGCAGCGCGCTCGTCACCTGCACTTCCGCTGACCGCGAGTCATTGAACACCTCCGGATACGCCTGCAGATGATACGACCGCGTCAGCATGCCGCCGAAATCGCCGGGCAGCGCAGCCGAGAACTTCGCCAGCGAATCCCGGTTCAACGTCCGCGCCGCCTTCTCCGCTTCGCGCGTGGCCGCCCGCTCCCCTTCGATGTCGCGGAACGCAGCCCCGAATCCGCCCGGCCCTCTTCCGTTGTCGCCTTCCTTCGCGCGGTCCGCCATCGCCTTTGCCATCGCGCGTTCCATCGCCACGCTCTCTGCCTTCCGCGCTTCATACAGATTCTTGAGCGCAGCCGTCGCCGTCGTGTCGTATTCCGACATCACCGCGCTCACGCTTTTCTGCGCGTTGCCGTCAAGCGAAAGATCATCCACCAGCTTCGAAACATCAATCGTCGCTTCCGCGAAATCATTGCCGCCGCCGTCAGGCATCCCGCGCCCGCCCGGCCCGCGATCCCGTCCGTTCGGCCGGCCGCCTCCCGGACCTCCGCCGCCCGGGCCGAACATGCCGCGCCCGCCGCCTGTCGCCGCTTTCACGTACACCTCGCGCTGCCGTTTCATTCGCGCGTGCTCAATGATCGGATCATGCTCATCGCGTCCGCTTGCAGTGGCGATGTCATTGAACAAACTTTCATCCAGCGCATGAATTTCTTCCATCACCTGCGATCGCAGCTGCGCCGCCGCGTCCACCTGCGCAGTCGTCGGCCCGCGCATCTGTGAAGTCTCCGGGTCCATTGACCACTTCGCGCGCTCCGCATCATCAAGCTGCTTCACCAGCCCATCGCGCAGCGCGGAGAATCGCTCAACGTAATCATCATGCACGCTCAAAACGATCGGTTTGGAATCCGCGCCCAACCCCAACTCAGTGGAAAGCCGGTCCACGTCCCGCCTCCGCACCGGACCTGGTATTCCGCCGCTGCTCGTGTCCTCATCGCTCTCACGAGTTTGAGGCGTCATCGCCATCACCACGCGAGAACGCATCGTCCCGCCAGTGCCGCCAGTGTCTCCTCCGGCTCGGCCTTCCAACTGAACTTCGTACGTGACTTCGCCTCCGTTGCTTGCCCGCGCCCCGCGCTGCATCAGTTCTTCCATTCGCTGCGACGTGTCCTCGCCCAGAAACGCGCGAAGTTGCGTCATCGTGTTCTCCGCGAGTTCCTCGCGCTGCTGCCGCATGTCATGAATCTTCTGTCGCGCCTGCTGCGCCTCGTCATTTCCGCTCCGATCTCCGCGATCACCGCGCCCGGGACCGCCTCCGAAGCCTCCCGCTGCCCACGCCTTGTTCGCCAGCGCCACCATCTGGTCCACAAGCGAATCATCCTTGGTGTTGTAATCCTGCGCGAGCGCGTTGACCGCCTGCTTCTGGTCAGCGGTCAAACCATCAAGTTGCTTCGCAGCATCAAGCGCCCGGTCCGTGTTGCCGTTCTTCCCGCCGATTTCCGGATACGCGCGCTGATAAAAGTGCTGCTTGAAATCCCGCCCGTGTTCCTGCGACATCAAGCCCGACACCGACTTCACCGTGCGCGAGTTCAACTCCGCCAGTGAAGTCGAATATTCGTTCATCTTGTCCATCACGCCCCGCCACATCCCTTCCATCGTGCGGAACATCTGCTGGCGGTTTTCTCCCTGCATGCTTTGCGGCGAAACACCCGCGCTCTCCATCGCCTTCACCATGTCCATCGTCGCTTCAATGCCGCCCTCGTACTGCTTCCGCATGCCGATGGTGTACAGGTTTTCATAGGCGGCGATCGCCGGATCAACCTGCGTTTCCTCTTCCTTGCTCAGATCCAGGTCCTCCGCGATCTCGCTCAGATCCACTCGCGCAGCAGGCGTGCCCATTCTGCTGAATCGCCCGAATCCCGCCTTGTATCGCTCGCGCTCTCGCGCCTGCTTCACACGATCCAGCTTTGCGGATTGATCCTGCGTCAGCATGCCCTGCATCTGGTCGAACAGCGCGCTGTCCATGGCCTTGATTTTGTTCACGATGTTTTCGTAATCGTGCAGCGCGCTTTCCGCGGCTTTGCGATCCATCAGGCGCGCCATGGCCTGCATGCCGGAATTGTCTTTCAGAAACTTGTCGATGTCGCCGTCGCGCAGTTCCGCGAACTTCGTCTTGTATTCCTCGTGATAACTCTGCATGAAGCTGCGCTGCTGCGCGCTGAGGTCCAGTCGCTTGGCGTACTCATCCAGATCCTGCGCGCTGATCGGATCGGGCAGCATGCCGTTGGTGCCTTGCGCATGCGCGCGGCTGCTGATCAGAAGCGAGCAGAACATCGCAAAAATCCATGCACATGCGCACAACCAACTCTGAATTCTGGACACTCGCACCATGCTCAAATCTCCATCAATGCCCGCCGAAATTCTGAAGAACAGGCGACAACTTCGCGCACCCACAGCCGAATCCCTCCTGTGACCAACGACCGGACCTCGCCGGTTGTTGCGGGTTTCCTGCATTTATCGGCGAATAGGACATTTTGCACGTAGATGGCCGGAATTGCGAAGCCTGACTCAATCCGACCATTTCGCAGATGCGCAAGAATGACCTCGGTTGCGCCGGCGTACTCCCTGATATTCACGATTTCGCACTGCGACTACATCGCCGAGGGCAGCCCCATGGCCCGCCGCCACGCGCTGACTTGCCCAAGATGAACCATCGTGTGCGCGCACGTGAGGAAGGTCAGTGCGCTTCCGATGTGCGGAAATCGTTCCCGAAATTTGCCTTCAGTGGGATTTACTTTTGTAAAGATTTCTTCATCAACATCCGTCAGCGCTTCACGAACCGCTTTATGACGCTCGATACAGTATTCGACGATTTCACTCTTCTGCGGATAGCGGCCATCCTGCTCGACGCACGGAACGCCGGCCTTGAAGAGATCTTCCCAGCCGGCCTTTTCGATTTTAAGTTCAGACTTGTCGAGCATGTTGAGCATGCGATTCGGATAAATCGACAGGTGGCCATAGCAGAAGGCGGGATGATTCATGTTGGGATGCGGCATGTGGCCGAAGTGGCGATCGGGAATGTCCTTCGCGAGCAGGTCCATGTAGTCGATGACGCGAGCGAGCGGCGTGACGAGTGATTCGATAGCGATGCTCATGGTCTGGGACATTCGATAACTCCTGAGAGGGATTGTGTATTGCTTTTTGCTATGACGATGTGCGGAAGTTTGGATTCTGCGGACGGTAGAAACAGCCGATAGTATGCACTGACTTTCCGCGTGTGCGGACGTAATTTGAAGGATCGAACGTGCGAAGTGTATGCGAGCCTGAGCGATGATTCTCGGAAAAAAAGTCG
>DASZQE010000003.1:0-14703 GCA_035550175.1 Phycisphaerales bacterium
CGCGCCGCCCGCGTGCGCGCGGTGCTTCCGCAGATCGATGTCAAGGGCCGCACCGTCATCATCGTCTCGCAGGGTCTCGCCACCGGCGCGAAGATGCTCGCCGCCGTCACGTCCGTCAGAAATCGCGGCGCCCGCAAGATCATCGCCGCTGCGCCCGCCGGCACGAACAAGGCGACGTGGGCGCTGCACGAAGCCGCCGATCTCGTGGTCGTGCCGCACCGGCCCGTGGAGGATCGCGGTGTTGAAAAACTCTACAAGCAGTACACTGCCGTGTCGGATGACATGATGATTTCCGTTCTCGAAAAATGGGTCGGCGATCACGCCGTCGCCAGCCCGGACATGAAAACCCTCGCGCTGCACGTGCGCGGCACGCTCGGCCAGACGCTTTCGTGCGACCTCGATCTTCCGCCCGGCATGCGCAAGGGGGGCGGCCCCTATCCCGCAGTGATCTTCGCCCACGGATTTGAAAGCAGCTCGCGCAGTCCGCGCAACATGGCGATCAGTCGCCGCTGCGCCCACCAGAACATCATCGGCGTGCGCATGGATTTCACCGGCCACGGAAAATCCGGCGGCACTGCACAACACGCCACCGAAGAGCAAATGCTGCACGATCTCGACATCGTCGCGCGCGCCGTCGCCAACATCAACGAAGTCGATCCGCGCCGCATCGGCGTGGTCGGCTCGGGAACCGGCGCCACCGTTGCTCTCCGATACGCAGGCATGCAGCAGGATCTCAAGTGCATCATCATTCGCGGGCCCGTGGGCGTGACGAACATCGAATCCCTGCGCAAGATCAAAGCCCCCACGCTCGTGATTCACGGCGAGAAAGACATCGATCTCGATGCGACCGTGCAAGGCATCGACCACGAACTCACCGGGCCGCATCGCGTGCTTCGCATCGCCGAATCCAACCGGCTCTTCAACGATCCCATCAGCCTGGAGCTCATGGTCAGCAGCACCGTGGAATGGCTGGTCGATCACCTCAAACCCACAGGCGCAAGCAAACACCAAAGCCACGCGCAACAATCCAACACGACAACCGCGCAAGAAGTCAACGCCTGACCCCCCACCCCCCCCTCTCTCCTCTCAACCCTCTTCGCCACCAACACAGCACCCAACGCTACTTCTCGCGCGCGTTCAGGATCCGCTCAATCCGCCGATCGGGCACAAACCACAGCGCAGCCACAACGAGATAGAGAACACTCGAAACCACCGGCTGCGCAAACGCCAGCGCAAGCGCCGTGGCATACAGCAACAACGAAGCGATCTGCTTGGGGTCGCGGTAAATCGCCTTCGCAAGCACGGACTCCCTGCCGTGGTGATGCACCAGCACCATGCACAACAGCGTCCACGCAATCGCGCACATCAGCAGATTGAGGCCATACGCAAACACCGGCTGGGGCGCAAAATGCGTCTGCCCCATCCAGCTCGTCGAAGCAGGCAGAAGCGACAGCCAGAACAGCAGATGCAGATTCGCCCACAGCGTCATGCCCGTCACGCGCTGCACCGCATGAAACAAGTGGTGGTGATTGTTCCAGTAGATCCCGACGTAGATGAAGCTGAGCACATAACTCAGCAATCCCGGCCAGAGCGGCTTGAGATTCTCCACATCCGCAGCATGCGGCGCGTGCAGCTCCAGCACCATGATCGTGATGATGATCGCAAGCACACCATCGGAAAACGCTTCAAGCCGGCCTCTGGTCATGGGGGGAAGAATACATGATGAAGAAGGCACTAGGCATGAGGCATGAGGCAATAGGCATTAGGCAATAGGCACGAGGCACTAGGCATTAGGGGGGAGAGGCTCTGACCTCCGCCCCCCTCCCACTCATATACTTCTCTCCGTGCGCTGCCTGTCCTGCAAATACGATCTCTCGAACCTCACGCCAAATGAGGAGGGGTATCGTTGCCCGGAATGCGGCCGCAAGTTTGATCCGAATAACCCGCGCACCTATTTCTCTCCCCCGGCAGGAAAGTTCAGACGACTCGCACAACTTCTCGTGGCGCTGCTCATTGGTTGGCTCCTGTTCATGGTCGCCTTTGCGATCCTGACATACGTCCCCGCGGTTCCAGGTAACCCGTTCACTGGCATCGGGCCTGCGGTCTTCCTTGCGCTGTTTGTCGGCGTAGTGGAGTGGTACTGGTCGCTCCCCCTCGCCTTGATCATCTTCGTTGTGCTCATTCTTCGTGACCGCCGCAACTATCCAACCAACTAAAAGAGTCAGACATCGTCTCCGATCTCTGACCCGCCCCCCTCCTCCTATTGACTAGTGCCTCCCCGAGGGGGGGGGAGGGGGGGTTAGGCTGCTGCTGCGAGACCATCGCTCACGCGCGTGCTTTCCGGAATTGCAGCCGGCCCGGACTCCTTGCGGTTGTTGAACCAGAACGCCGTCAGCCACACCTTCGCCCCCGGAAGCACCGTCGCAGGGATTTCCACATCAAAGCTCGTCTTGGAGGTGTTGTTGGAGAAGATCCACTGCGCCGGGTCAGCCGGAGCCGTCTCGCCGACGTAAAACAAGATCGTCGCGCCCTGCACGCCATCCGGCTTGCCGCGCCGATCGGGATTCTCCTGATCGCGCAGACGCACCTTCACCGACCTTCCCGCCGTGGAAACGATCGACAAATCCGGCGCGAACTCCGGCGCGGGAATCGGCTTGGGACTCGGCGCGGGAATGCGCAAGCCCAAAGCGCCGCGCATCGAATTGGTCGTGCCGGGAAACGCCTGCACGATGTTCACCAGCGCCCACGCGCCGCCCGAACCATAGAGCAACGCCTCCTTCGCCTGATTCTTGGTGATGACCGCCTGCTTGGAATTCGTGTTGGGATTCACGACCGCGTTGTAGGCGTTGCTGTACGCGGTGCTCAGCGTTGCGTACGCAGTCGCCTGCGCCGCCGTCAGGCCATAGGTCGTCGGCGTCGCGCTGATCAACGTGCTGAAGTTGTCAGACCAGGTCTGAAGAAAGCTGTCCTTGGTCGGCTGAAAAATTGGAATCGCCATTGTCTGCCCTTTCTGCCCCCCCACCTCCCCCTCGTTTGGAATTGCCCGGAACAACTCGGAACGACCCAGATGCCCGGACGAACTCGTCCTTGGAAACTTCGGAAGAAAAAGATGCGGATGGTGTGATCGCCCGGTTGCCGATCGGACTTCTGGTCGCAGCGCGCGATTGCTGCAAATTCAGGGTTGCTCTGAAGCGAGTTTCAGTGTCATAGGAATCACTGACAGGCTTTTCCGGGAAATGCGCTGTGATTGAAGATGCTGATCTGCGCGCCGAGGGTGATCAAAAATGAGAGGGAGCGTCCATGCGCATTATTTCCAGTGATAACCGACTTAAGCTGCTCTCCCCCCCTCTCCCGTTGCGCCTAGAACTTTCCCGTTGCGCCTAGAAGTCTCCCGTGATACGGGAATCTTTCCCGTTGCGCCTAGAACTCTCCCGTTGCGCCTGGAACTTTCCCGTTGCGCCTCCCCCCCTCCGGCTGCGCCTGAGACTTTCCCGTAATGCAGGAGGCTTTCCCGCTGCGCCTGAAATTCTCCCGATGAATGGGAAAGAAGAAGGTGTCTGGCGGCAGTCATAGGAATTACAAAAACGATCACGCCACTGCCGCGAGCAGTGGCGATTCGTCCAGTATGCCAAATGCTCGGGCTTCGAGGCGTCCTGTGCGTCAACCTGCGACATGCGGCTTACGGCCGACTAAATGGTATCACGCTGAAGCACAAGAGGTGCTTTGGCAAGCACAGTGCGGTAGCGCTTACCGCACGTTGGCGCTGGTCTGGTCCAGCGGATTCAGAGGCACTAGCCAATGATCGCGGTCATCAACAAAGCACGTGAACCATGCGCTATTTTCGGCGGTACCTAGCTTGCTGTCAAACAGAATGTTTCGGATAGTCACAAGCATTTGTCTAAGGAATTACGATTCCGAGACCGTGTGAGATACCGCTTTGTGCCATACGCAACACTCGGCAATAGCCTACTGCGAACATTCAAACTAGGTTTTGCATTGCATGCAATAAGCAGCCAGCCACTTGTACTTCTGCCAAACAGGTCCCCGGCTTTTGTCCTTATTCATTCCCGCTTTCGCAAGCTTCTCCACCTTCTCAAGAACGTCGGCGTGCGAAGAACTCGCGTCCCATTTCCATTCCACCGTGAAACCACTCGGCAACGTGGTCATCGTCTCTCCTTCGTGACGTGCAATTTTCATATTTAGCAAATCAAGGTGCATCATTTGGTCACCCGGATCAGAGCGGAGCGCGTCGTACAATTTGCCGCTATTTGCAAATGGGTTCGAACTGACCTTGCTTTTCTTTAGTTTCTGAACCAACGAAGGAGCTACGAGCACGCGAGGGTAGATTGCCTGTTTGTTCTCGAGATCGTACGCGGCATTGAGACCTGGTCCGAGTGTGACCCTTGAGGCGATTCTCAGCTTTTCTTCAGTAGTCTCGGGTGGCATGCTCCAAGATGGATGCCAATACATGTTTCCTTGCGAGATGCCGCCCCGAATGCACACCCCCAAGTTCAGCATTTGATCGTGGATGTATCGCACAACAAAACATAGTTGCGCTAAAGGATTTGTCGAATTTTTATCCTCCACCGGTGTAAAGGCCACAAATGTGTCGGAGAACGATCGAACTTCCATCGTGCAGTCCCCAGAATTCGTTACTTTTCTTCCAGACTGAGGGCTTGCCGCCAAAGCCGCGATCTTGCTGAGATTCTGCAAGAGAGCTAGATCGCTCTCGCTCTCTTCCACTAGTTGTCGAAAACCGAGTACGTCAAGAAAAGCAACATAGCAATCCACATACTTCTCATTGCGGCTCATGCTGCTTCTCTTATGGGATGGTCGAAGGGCATCAGGCATCGCTAGATGATATGTTCCCGCAGGCTTCGCACCGCCCACCCCCCCTCCATGACATCGATGCGGGTCGAGAGAATTGAGGGGGGGGCGGGGGTTACGGCCACACGGTTGAAGGATCCCACAGGTAATAAAAGCCCGGATTTTCGGAGAGGCCCAGCGAATCGATGTTGATCTGAAGCAGGTTGGTCTGCGACCCCCCCGGAATTTGCTGTGAAGCCGAAGAGGGATTGAGGGGGGGGGCGGAGGCGTAGGCGCTGCCGACGTATTCGAGCGCGCGGTGGAACTTGACGAGCTGCGCGGAAGAAAGGCTGGCCCTGCGCTTGGCGGCGGCGAAGGCATCGCGCAGGTCGCCGACGGAATCGACGAGGCCGACTTCGGCGGCGTGCGTGCCGGTGACGACGCGGCCATCGGTGATGGAGTCGAGGTCTTCTTTCTTGAGATTCGGGCGCGAGGCGATGACGATGGATTTGAACTGGCCGTAGAACTCGTTGACGATGTTCTGGAGCAGGTCGTGGTGTTCCTGGGTCATGGGCTCGAAAGGCGAGCCCATGCGCTTGTTGGGGCCGGAGGTGATGGACTGGGCCTTGATGCCGATGCGGCTGAGGCCTTCGGAGAAGTTGACGGTCTGGATGATGACGCCGATGGAGCCGGTGATGGTGGTCGGGTGGGCGATGAGTTCATCGCCGGAGCAGGCGAGGTAGTAGCCGCCGGACGCGGCGACGTCGGCCATGAGCACGATGACGGGTTTCTGGGTGTTCTTCTTGAAGTGCATGACTTCGCGGTACATGAGGTCCGAGGCGGTGACGCCGCCGCCGGGGGAGTTGATGCGGAGGATGACGGCTTTGATTTTGCTGTCGGACGCGGCGACGGCGAGAGATTCGGCGAAGCGGGCGACGGGATTTTCCCTGGCGGCGAGCAGGCCGGGGCGTTCGGCATCGAGGATGAGGCCGGTGACATCGATGAGCGCGATGTTGGGGCCGGAGGAGGAGGCGCCCTCATCGCGCATGACGGGCGTCTGGACGAAGGAGTCATCGGAGGGGACGGCGTCGATGACGAAGCGGACGCCGGAGCAGCCGAGCGTTGTGAACGCGAGGAGCGCGAGAAGGAGGAGAGGAGGGAATCGCATGGAATCCAGTGTAGCCTGTTGAAGAACGAGAGATGGCCCCCGTCACCCCCATCTCATTCCCTCTCCCCCCCTCTCACCCCACTCACTCACACCCCATGGGACACGGACGAGAAGAACGAAAGAAGAAGCGGCGAGCTGCGGAGCGCAAGGCGGAGCGCGCGCGGAAGGGATATAGAAAGGAAGAGACAGAGATTGATGAGAGGAATGAGCGGGATGAGAGGAGTGAGGGGACTGAGGGGACTGAGGGGACTGAGGGGACTGAGGGGGGGAGAGGGGAAATGAGGGGGGGGCATACTCCCGTATTGTTGAAGGAAGTGATGGAGATGTTGCGGCCTGAGGAGGGGGAGACGGCGGTGGACTGCACGCTGGGTCTGGGTGGACACGCGGTGGAGATCGCGAAGGCGATCGGGCCGAGCGGGACGCTGGTGGGGTTTGATCTGGATGCGGGGAATCTGGCGCG
The DNA here is from genome assembly GCA_035550175.1 of Phycisphaerales bacterium. Taxonomy (GTDB): domain Bacteria; phylum Planctomycetota; class Phycisphaerae; order Phycisphaerales; family SM1A02; genus DASZQE01. The sequence continues at coordinate 6,435 of DASZQE010000003.1, forward strand.
CGCGGGCGAGCGGGTGCGGGAGACGGGCGCGAAGTTCGTGGGTGTGCACGGGAGCTTTGCGAGTGTGCGGGAGGTGATGGAGGCGCGCGGACTGCGGGCGGACGCAGCGCTGGCAGACCTGGGGTTCAGCTCGAACCAGATGGATGATGCGGAGCGCGGCATGAGTTTCATGCGCGAGGCGCCGCTGGATATGCGGATGGATCGAAGCGGCGGATTGACGGCAGCGGACTTGTTGATGCAATTGAGCGAGGAGGAACTGGCGGATTTGATCTTCAATGTGGGGGGCGATCCGCTGGCGAGGCGGATTGCGAGAAAACTTGCACAAAAACTGGAACGGGAGCCGATTCAGACCACAAGCCAACTGGTGCAAGTCGTGAACGAAGCGTACGGAGCGCGGGCGGCGAAATCGCGGAGGCAACCGGCGACCCGGACGTTCATGGCGCTGCGGATGGCGGTGAATGATGAGACGGGGGCGCTGGAGCGGTTGATGGAGGCTGTGCGGGAGGGCGCAGCGGAAGCGGCGAGCGGCGGTTGGCTGAAGCCGGGGACACGAGTCGGAGTGATCACGTTTCAGAGCAATGAGGATCGAATGGTGAAGCAGGCATTCTCGCAGATCGTGAAGCAGGGTCATGGGACGCTGCCGGCAAGGAAGCCGATCACGGCGAGCGAGGAAGAGGCCGGGCGGAACCCGAGGTCGAGGTCTGCGAAACTTCGCGTCATAAAAATTCATGCAGATGAAGATGAGGCGAAGGGACGCAGAATGGGCATGTGAGTTGTATAGTTCGCAGGCCGCGTGATGAGCGCGGCATCAGCACGGACGCTGAGAGATATGACACGAGAAAACAAACTGGCGTTGGTGGTTGGATTTGCGTTGATCCTGTTTGTCGGGATTCTGATCTCGGATCATTTTTCGATCGCGAGACATCAGCCGACGGCGGATCTTTCGACAGCGCGCGAGCCTGCGCTGCAACAGAGTCAGCAGGAAAGCGGGCCGCAGTACATCGCGATGATCGCCCCCCCCTCCCCCTCCCCCTCCCCCTCTCAACAGCAGATTCCAGCGGTGGACACGGCGCACGTGCCGACGGAGGCGGGACGGACGGCGAACGGACAACTGGTGCGTGAGCTGGTGGATCCGATTTCGCAGGAGCAGGACGTGCAGGCGCAGCAGCAGGCGAACGCGGCGCAGCAACATGAAGTGATGATGCTGGGCACGACTGCGGACGGGCGACAGGCGGCGGTGCCGATTGAGTCGCAGCTGATGCAGGCACAAGAGGACGTTGAAACGCCGAGCGTTCGGACGGTGAACACGCGGACGCAGGACGCGGATGTTCCGCAGGGATTTGAGAAGGTGCAGGAAGGCGCAGCGCAGCCGTACAAGTTCCATGATGTGATGCCGGGCGAGTCGCTGTATGCGATCGTGAAGAGTGAGATGGGCGACACGACGAAGGTGGCGGAGATCGCGAAGCTGAACAAGCTGGATGATCCGAGCATGCTGCAGGTCGGCCAGCGGATCAGGATCCCCGCCCCCCCACTCATCCACCCCACTTCTTCAAGCACGCCGGGGGCGAAGACCGTGACGGCGCAGAAGGTTGTGCCGATGACGGGCACACAGCCGGTTGCGGCGAATGATGGCACGGCAACCAAGAAACAGGTTTCGCCTGCAGCGAAGGCTCCCGCGGTGGCAACGTACACCGTGCAGAAGGGCGACAACCTTTCAACGATCGCTTCAAAGGTGCTGGGGTCGAAGTCGCGCTGGCAGGAGTTGTACAACCTGAACAAGGATGTGATCCGAAGTCCGGACAACCTGAAGGTGGGGACGAAGCTGACGCTTCCTGACCGCAAGGGGTGAGCGTGATCCTGACTGAAAGTCAGCCGGAAAGGCGTGCTCGATGTTCGCAAAGCTGCTGGTGGTGATTCTGAGCGTGGGCGTGATTGCGAGCGCCCTGCTTGTCATCAGACAGCAGCGGATCAACACATTCCACGACATCTCGGTGATTCACGAGAAGATGATCGACCACGAGCGCGTGCTGTGGAAGCTTCGGAATGACATTGCGAACCGCTGTCGGCCCGCGGAAGTGCGGATGGCGCTGGCGCAGTTGAATGAATCGTGGGACCCGATTCCCGCGAGGCCGGAGTTGATTCTGCCGGGTGTGCCGAATGACGGCACGCGCATGGCGAACGGGGCGATCTCACCGACGCCGAGCGCGCCTGAGCCTGATGCGCAGCATGGACAGCGAGGGTACATCGCATCGACGCAGGGAGAGCACCGGTGAAGCGAGGATGGACGTTCACGAACGGCCAGAGTCCATTCATGGAAGCGCAAGCGGCGCGAATCGCGAAATTCGGGCGGGTGTACGTGACGCTGATCATCGTGGTAATGGGCGTGCTGCTGGGGCGGGTGGTGCAACTGAAGATTTCGCCTGATGAGCGACTGCAGGCTGCGGTGGGCACATCATTTTCAAGCCGGCCGGAAATTCGGCGGACGGGTGATCTGCTTGATCGTGAAGGGCGGCCGATCGCGACGTCGAGCATCGGATACCGACTGTATGTCGATCCGCAGAAGGTGAAGGATCTTGAGACGATCGCCGTTGACCTGGCGAAATTGACGGGCATCAACGCGGCGGAGATTGATCAGAACATCGCGAAGCGTCCGGACAGCCGGTACGTGGTGATTTCGCAGCTTGTGAATGATGAACAGGCAACGGCCGTGCGGCGAGCGAATCTGGCGGGTGTGGGGTTGGATAAGCGTTTGGTTCGGCATTATCCGCAGGAAGACCTTGCGGCTGGAATCGTGGGGCGCGTCGGATTTGATCAGACGGGACAGACGGGGTTTGAGAAGATTTTCAACAAGGACCTGCTGCCGAGCAACGGAAGCCTGACGTACCTGCGTGATGTGCAGCGGCGCGCCTTGTGGATCGATCCAGATGGCTATCGACCGGGAAGTGATGGAGCGAGCATACGCCTGAGCGTGGATACGGTGATCCAGGACATCGTGGAAACGCAATTGAAGGACGCGGTGCAGAAGTACAACGCAGGCGGCGGGCGGATGGTGGTGATGGATTGCCGGAGCGGGGAAATTCTGGCCATGACGGACGTAGTCAATGATCGTCCGAACTGGACGGACCCGATCACCGACATGGCGAGAAAGATAGATCCGAGACTCGGACGAGACCGGTGCGTGACTGATCCGTACGAACCGGGCTCGACGTTCAAGCCGTTTGTGTGGGTTTCGGCAACAGAGCTTGGCAAGGCGAAGGAAGATGAAGTGCTGCCGACACCGAGCGGCACCGGATGGCGGACGCCGTACGGACGGCTTATCCGTGACACGCACTACTACGGACCATCGACGTGGCACAAGGTGCTCGTGAAATCGATGAACACGGGCATGGCGATGGTTGCGGAACGCATGAGCTGGAAGGAAATGCAGGATTCGATCAGGAAATTCGGATTCGGGCAGAAGCTGGACATCGGAATTCCAGGCGAGACAGCGGGCATCATGACGCCGCCTTCAAAGTGGTCGAAGTACACGCAGACATCGGTTTCGTTCGGACATGAGATCGCGGTGACACCGTTGCAGATGGTTCACGCATTCAGCGCATTTGCGAGAGACGGGACCATGGTGATGCCGAGGATCACGGCGGCAGCGCGCGGAACCTATGAACCGGGCAAGCCTGTGATCACGCCAAAGATGGCAGAAACCACGCGGGATGCGATGCGAGACGTGATGACCGACGGCACGGGCAAGTTGGCGGAAAGCAAGCTGTACCGAATCTTTGGAAAATCCGGCACTGCGCAGCTGCCCAGGCGAAGCGGAAAGGGCTACTACGAAGACAGGTACGTGGCGAGCTTCATTTGTGGAGCGCCTTTTGATCATCCTTCCATCATTGTGTTGTGCGTTCTTGATGATCCGGACAGATCGAAGGGACATTTCGGCGGGGCGATTGCAGGACCAGTGGTGAAGGATGTTGTGGAACGCACACTGCAATACATGGGGGTTCAGCCGGATCAGCCGCAGGACGGCACGACCGTGGCGATGACAGGCGGGGAATAATTTGGCAGGTGCTTCGCGCGGCTTGCGGGACGTGTGAACTGCCGTGATGATGATCCCATGACAAATGATGACGGATTCCACGTAGCGCTGAAAGTGGTGATGATGCCACGCGATGCGAACAATTACGGTTCAATTTTCGGCGGCGTGATTCTTTCGTACATCGACCAAGCGGGATATATCGAAGCGAGACGGCATGGCGTTCACAGGTGGGTGACTGCTTCAATCGAGCGTGTGGATTTTCACGCACCGGTCCACGTCGGCGACGTGGTGAATTTTCTGGCAAAGACTGAATCAAAAGGCCGGTCATCGGTGAAGGTGTGCATTCGTGTGGAATCGGAGCGATACACGACTGGTGACGTGGTGCCGGTGACCGAAGCACACATGACGATGGTGGCCGTGAACGCGGCGGGCAAATCAATACCGTTCAATTCGTCGCCGACCGTGGGAACTGTTCCGCCAGTGGAGGGCGTGCGGTGAGCAAGCGATTGCGGCTGGGGGCATTGATCAGCGGTGGCGGAAGGACATTGCTGAACCTGATGGATTGCATTGAGCGCGGAACGCTGGATGCCGCCGTTGCGGTGGTGATTTCATCTCGTGCGGACACTGCAGGAGTTGAGCGAATTCGAGCGAGGGGGATTGAAGTGAAGATCGCAGCGAAGAAATCGTTTGCAGATGAGCACGCGATGCACGATCAGATTTCGGTGTGGCTGCACAAGGCGAGCGTTGATCTGGTGTGTCTGTGCGGGTATCTGCGAGGATTTCGAATTGACCCGGAATTTCGCGGAAAGGTGGTGAATATCCACCCATCACTTTTACCGAAGTTCGGAGGCAAGGGAATGTACGGCGAGCGAGTACACGAGGCTGTGCTCCGGGCTGGAGAAACAGCGAGCGGATGCACTGTGCATTTCGTGGATGACGAATATGACCGCGGGCCTGTGATCCTGCAGCGGCAGGTGAATGTGAAGCCGGGGGACACTGTGGAGACGCTGGCGGCGAGAGTCTTTGAGAAAGAATGCGAGGCCTATCCTGAGGCGATCCAGATGATTGCTGAGGGGCGGGTGCGGGAATCGAACGGCAGTGTGGAATTCAGGAACCCGCATGCATGAGCACACATGATGTGCAACCCAACGCGCCTATGCTTGGTGGAAGCAGGCGGTGACTGATGCGGCGAATTCACATTCATGCTGTTCAGATGGCGTTGATTGCTGCAGCCTTGTGCTGCAGTGCGCCTGTGATGGGGCAGAGTTCGGCTCAGCCGCCGACAACAAGCAAACACATCTTCGGAGCATTTTCAAGAGGAGATTATGCACAAGCGTTGACGCTGATTGATGACTACCTGAAAACGCATCCGAATGACTCAGGCATGATGTACAACGCGGCGTGCGCGTGCGCGAAGTTGAATAATCCGGACGGCGCTGCGGAATGGCTCCTGAAGTCGATGAAGGCGGGGTTCCGGAATTTTGAACAACTGGCGAATGATCCGGACCTAGCTTCGCTGCGAGATCACCCGATTTACAAGCAGATCATGGAAGAGGCTGATAAGGCTGCCTCTGCTCGCGCAGGTTCGAGCCTGGACATATGGCTGGCGACATATGACGCGAAGGCGTACACAGTGCAGACAGACGAGAAGCGGCACCTGACGTTTGCTGCTGCGTTGGATGAAACTTCACTGGCTGAGATGCGCACAATGCTGGAAAAGGAAGGGGATCAGGCGGTTTCGAGCTTGTTTGAAGAATGGCCGAGCTATACGGTGCTGATCGCTGTACCGACGCCAGCAGATGCAAAGAAGTTCTTCAATGGTCGAGTGGACGTGGGCGGAATCTATGAACACACCAAAAAACGACTGGTGGCGAGAGATATCGGGCAGGCGCTGAAACATGAATTCATTCACCTGTTGCACTACGGACAGATGGAACGGCTGCACCAGCGGCATCCACTATGGTTGCAGGAAGGATTGGCGTGCTTGTACGAAGCCTATGAATTTGACGGCAAGGGGCACATCAAATTTCTGCCGAATGATCGTGAAACGATTGTGAAGGCAAGAACGCGCGCGGGAAAACTGATGTCGTGGGAATCGCTGATGCACATATCTGCGGATGAGTTCATGGAGAAGGCGACCTCATTGTATCCGGAGGTGCGATCGATCTTTGAATATCTTGCGGCGCAGGGGAAGTTGGAGATGTGGTACAAGGTCTACGTTGATGGATACAACGATGACAACACAGGAATTTCCGCTTTTGAAGTGACTTTCGGAAAGAAATTGGGCGAAATCGAGCGTGACTGGCGCATGTGGGTTCTTGCGCAATCGGATGTTGACCTACGGGTTGATGCGGGCGACGCAGCGTTGGGCATTCGCAGCGCGGAACTACTGGCCAATGACGGCGTGCAGGTAACGGACGTGCTGCCGAATTCCGGCGCGAAGCGAGCGGGCCTGCGAAAAGGTGACGTGATTGTTTCCGTAGACGGGAAGGAGACGCGAAGCATGCGAGAGCTGATCAGGCTGCTGGCATGGAAAGACGTGGGGGAAACAGTGCAGGTCCGCATCCGGCGCGGAACGGAGTACGTGGTCATTCCAGTGACGCTGACGGCGGCCTATGCGGGTTCGTGAAGTTGTACGGATTGTTCACGAACAGATGGGGCGGAAAACTGCAAAGAATGGCGTGAAGGAATGACGATGGTGAAGCGTAAGTGATTGAAGGGCACTTGCGAATGGCCTACACTTATCAGCCGGAAGGCGCATGGATGGGCCACGTGAGTTCATCGTGCCAGGACCGACCATGAGCGACCACAAGGCACGCACTTTTCAAGAAGACTTTCGTCGGTTCTTCCTTCGGGGGCTGGTGATTCTGCTGCCGTCGGTTCTGACGCTGTGGATCGTGGTGAAGGCATACCAATTCGTGGATGGGGCGATCGCCCAGCCTATCAACGAGGGGATCAAGCTGGCCGTGGAGCGAGCTGCACCGGCGATTCCGTTCATCCGGCACGAATTCGATCCTTCGGACAAAGCAATTGACAACGAGATCAGTGCTGTGGCGATCACGGGCGGCGTTGTGCCGGACCGGGATGTTGTGCGAGCGGCGCTTCGAAGCAAGAACATCCGGGAGTGGTGGGCGAAGACGTGGTACATGAATCTGGTCGGGCTAGTGGTGGCGATCATCGGTGTGTACACGGCGGGGCGATTGCTTGGAGGGTTTCTGGGTCGGCACTTCTACACGCGCGTGGAGCGATTGATCACGACCATTCCGGTGGTGAAACAGGTGTATCCATACGTGAAGCAGGTGGTGGATTTCCTGTTCAGCGATGAGAAGCCGATGAAATTCAACCGCGTAGTGACGGTGGAATACCCTCGGAAGGGAATCTGGTCGATCGGGTTTCTGACGGGGAAGGGCTTGGCGAGCATTGAGCGCGGAAAGAATGCGATGGTGACGGTGTTCATACCCAGCTCGCCGACGCCGTTCACCGGATACACGATCACCGTGCCCGCGGACGAGGCTTTGGAACTTCCCCTGTCGGTAGAGGAAGCGTTGCGATTCGTGGTCAGCGGCGGCGTGCTTTCGCCGGACACATGGAAACACAGAGGCAGAGAACTCGGCGAGACGGACATCGCCGCAACAAGGGTGATTGAAGCGCCACGTGAACTTGTCGCGGCGAGCGTGATTCAAAGCTCAGAAGAACCTACTTCGTAATTCATGTTCGATGAGAATCCCACGAACCTGGAGGTTGCACATGCAGACGAAAATCAGCTCGAAGCACCTGGACATTACGCCAGCGATTGAGCAGTATGCGGTGAAGAAAGCGGAGAAGCTGTCGCGTTTTTTCGATCGAATTCAGCAGATTGACGTGGTGATCGACAAATCGCGGAATGGGTACACGCTTGAAATCCTGACGGACGTGGAGCATCATGAGCCATTTGTGGCCAGAAGCGAACATGAAGATTTGTATGCGTGCATTGATTTGGGCATTGATCGAGCGGTTCGGCTGCTCAAAGATCACAAGAGCAAAGTTCGCGATCACAAGCACAATTCGCCGACCAATGGAACACACCTATGAAGCTCGCTGACATTGTCGTTCGAGAAGCAGTTCTCCCGGATATCCAAAGCTCCACGCGAGACGGCGTGATAGAGGAGCTTGTGGCGGGGCTTGTGGAGGCCGGCGTTCTGAGCCCGGAATTGCGTGACGAATTCATCAAGCTGATCCTGAAGAGAGAAAAAAGAGGAT
>DASZQE010000004.1:0-2126 GCA_035550175.1 Phycisphaerales bacterium
CGCGCACAACCTCATCCCACCGTGCGCAAATTCCACATGCCTCCCCAAAAAATCCTCACACTTGGCGTCAAAGAATCCCGCATATCGCACGTCATTTCCAGGTTCTCCCCACCTGCGCCGATTTGCGCACAATCTTCACCCGATCTCGAATCCCAATACGCGACTCGCGCGCACAACCTCCTCCTCATCATTTCGAAATCCTTCATTCCCGCAGCATCGTCTCATCCGCACGCATTTAGGCGCCGCTCGCGCTACTTCGTTCCACCTTCGCGCGCGCGCAAAAATCAAAATCACTTCGTCCCCTTCGGCCCGCCCGCCTCCACGTACTTGCGCGCAACCGCATCCGTCAGATCCACACCCAGAATATTCGCCAAGGTCGTCAGCCACGCCAGAACATCCGCAAATTCCTCCCGCAGATTCTCCCGGTCGCCATCCCCGCGCAGCTCGCGCCCGATCGCGTGGGCCAATTCGCCCACCTCCTCACTGAACCACAGAAACGTCGCCGCCGGCCCGCGCTTCGAATCCGTCGCGTAATACTTCGCCCGGATCATCTCCTGCAATTCCTTCAACGTCATGTCCGCGTTCCTTTCGCTCATAAGCCCCGTCTTTTCGTTTCGCTTTCCGCATACACTACAGGCAAATCCATGACCTTCGACATCACCCAACTCATCCGCGAGAACACCGGCCGAAACTACGACCTGCACCGCGAGCACATCAACCCGCAGTACGCCAAGGTGCTCAAGACCATCGGCTTCGACCGCGTCCACGTCCGCGCGCAGGGGCCGTACCTCTGGGACAACCAGGGTCGGCAGTATCTCGACTTCATCGGCGGATACGCCGTCACCAACGTCGGCCGCACTCATCCCACCGTCAAGAAGGCGCTTATGGATTTCCTTGCCGGCGATCATCCGAGCATGATCCACTTCGAGGCTCCGTTGCTCTCCGGCCTGCTTGCGGAGGAACTCAAGAAGCGCATCGGCCGTGGGCTCGACTACGTTTTCTTCACCAACTCTGGGACCGAAGGCGTGGAGTGCGCCATCAAGTACGCCAAGTGCGCCACCGGCAAGCCCGCGATGGTCTTCTGCGAAAAGGCGTTTCACGGCCTGTCCACCGGTTCGCTCTCGCTCAATGGCTGCGAATCTTTCCGTAAGGGTTTTGCGCCGTTCTTGCCCGAGTCTCGGCAGATTCCGTTCAACGATCTGAGTGCGCTGGAAGCGCAACTGAAGCGCGGAGATGTCGCGGGGTTCATCGTTGAGCCGGTGCAGGGCAAGGGCGTGAATCTGCCGGCGCCGGGCTATCTCGCGAAGGCGAGCGCGCTGTGCGGGAAATACGGCGCGCTGTTCATCGTGGACGAGATCCAGAGTGGCGTCGGGCGCTGCGGCACGTTTCTGGCGATTGATGCTGAAGAAGGGTTTGAAAACGATCGCGGCGGAAATGACGGCGGACCTGATATCGTGATTCTGTCCAAGGCGTTGTCGGGCGGGTACGTGCCGGTGGGCGCGGTGCTGACGCACAAAGCGGTGTATGAGAAGGTGTATTCCTCGATGGAGCGGGCGATCGTGCATAGCAGCACGTTCCACCAGAACAGCATGGCGATGGTCGCGGGCCTGGCTTCGCTGGCCGCGCTGGATGAGGATGACATGATCGCGAACGGGAACCGCATGGGCGCAAAGCTGCGCGAGGGGATTGAGGGGATGATGGATCGATTTGCGTTGATCAAGGAAGTCCGCCAGCGCGGGATGATGATCGGCATCGAGTTCGGCCCCCCCTCATTGTTGAAGTCGCCCGCACTGCGCACTGCATGGAGCATGATTCACACGGTGGATGGCAATCTGTTCACGCAGGCGGTGGTGATTCCGCTAATGGAGGACCATTTGATTCTGACGCAGGTGGCTGGCCACAACATGGATGTCCTGAAATTGACGCCCCCCCTCATGATTTCGGAAGCGGATGTCAAGCGGTTCCTGAGTGCGTTTGAGGATGTGATGGTGAAGCTGCACAAGTTCCCCGGGCCGACGTGGGAACTGATGACGCGGCTTGGCCGGAACGCTTTTTCCAAGAGCAAGCATTCCGAAGCGGTGATGGAAGCGGCGACGAGTTGATTCCGTATATGTGCGAACCGCGTC
>DASZQE010000005.1:0-5640 GCA_035550175.1 Phycisphaerales bacterium
ACAAGTTCACCAGCAGCGGTGACGACCAGCAGAAACTGCATGCCTTCTGGAATCGGGCGAGCGCGGATGACCTCGATGGCCTGGGCGACGGACATCGAATCCCTGAGGGCGATGTAGTCGGTGGTCATCAGGCCGCCGGCGGATTCGGGGTCGTACCCGATCAGGCGGCGGAGACCTGCAGCCTGGGGACTGGGAAGATCGGCGAGCAATTTTTCGCGGTGCGGTCGGCTGAGGGCCTGAAGCAGGTCGGCGGCGTCGTCGGGAGCCATTCGCTGCACGAGCTTGGCGGCGTATTGAGCGCTGCCTTCGTCAACAAGGTCTTCGACAACGCCGGTTGCGAGCGAGGTATCCATTTCCGCAAGCGCATCGGCGGCAGCCTGGATTTCCATATGCTCGAGGACGTCGGCTGCATCTTCTTCTTCGAGGGCTTCAAGCGCATCGGCGGCGTCAGCGGGTTCCTGCTCGGACACTGCATCGGCGATGGCAGGCGAATCGACGTGCTCCTGCTCGAGCAATCTGGAGACGACCTCATCGTAGGGGTCTGATTCGCCCTCGGATTGAAGGCGCGTGACGCCTTGCACTTCGTGCTCGCGGTCGTCGGATTTGTCCGACGTGGAGTGCGCAGGCGAATCGTGCTCAGACATACGCCGAGTGTACTTTGCGAAACGATGAACGAAAGCGAGACGATGTCGGCACGAAGGTCAATCACGAACGGGCTGAGTCGCGGCGGGTGTCAGCAGCGAGGTGACGTCATCGTTGGCGGTGTAATCGAGCGCGGTCATGCCATCGCTGTCCTTGTGGAATGGGTCTGCGCCGGCGGAGAGCAGGACGCGAACGACTTCGCTGTTGCCTGCAGCGGCTGCGAGCATGAGCGCGGTGACGCCATCGGGAGTCTGGGCGTTCGCATCGGCGCCTGCGTCGATGAGCGCTTGCGCGATTTCGTGACTGGCGAATTGCGCAGCCCAGAGCAGAGGCGTGTAGTTGTTGACATCACGGAGATCGGTGCGGGCGTGATGATCGAGCAGAAGACGGACAGAATCCGTGCGGTTTTCAGAAGCGGCGATCATGAGCGGGGTGACACCGGAGTTGTTCACGGGATCGACATCGGCTCCGTGATCAAGGAGCACGCGGGCTTTGGGGAGTTCGTGACGGACGATGGCGTGCTGGAGAGGCGTGACGCCGGCGAGGTCGTGAGCGTTCAGATCCGCGCCGGCATTGATCAGAAGCGTCATGATTTCGGCGGTGCCGTAGGCCGTGGCGATGTGGAGCGCGGTTGAGCCGTCACGCCAGGTGAGGTGAAGGTCGGCATGGGTGTCGAGAAGGATACGCACGCACGGCGCGCAGCGGTTGGCGGCGGCGGCCATGAGCGGAGTCCAGTGATCGGAGCCGGCGAGATTCACGTCGGCGTGATTCGCGATGAGCAGGGACATGACATCGGGCTTGGATGCAGCTGCAGAGCGAGCAAGCGGCGTGAAGCCGGATGCGTCGAGCTGGTTCACGGTTGCGCCGGCACTAAGAAGCTGCGTGACGAGTTCAGTGTCGGCGAATTTGGATGCGAGATGAAGCGGGGATTGGCCTGCGTTGGTTTGTGCGTTGACGTTTGCGGAGTATTTGAGAAGTTCGGTGACGATTGCATGATGATTTTGCGCTGCAGCGATGTGAAGGGCTGTTGCGCCGGCGAATTCGTTGTCGCCATCGGGGAGCTTCTGGTCTACATCGGCATTGGGAGAGATGAGGGCGGCGTGGAGCTTGGCGAGATCTCCATGCCACGCGGCTTGGTGGAGGAGAGACCAATCGCGGAAGAGGGTTGAGGACTGCGCTGCTGCGCTTGGAGTAGAGACCGGGGTGAGAGGCGAGATTTCAGGTGCGGGGTTTTGGCAGGAGGCACAAGCAGCAAGGGTGAGAAGGGCTGCGGTTCGGAACGTGTGCAAGGGCATCCTCGGCATCGTAGCGGGATGCCCATGGGGATGAGGATCGGCGGGGACATGGCGGTGTGATTTTCATAACATGTTGAAAACAATATAGTTACAAACGATCGTTTGAATACGAAAGTCGGTTCATGTAGAATGGTCGATCTATGTCAAAATCGGCCACTCCCAAGCGTACCGCCCGCCCGAAGGCTGCCGCTTCGGTTGAAATCACAACGTATCCAAACGCAGTCCGTTACCTGCTTGATCGCGTGAATTACGAGCGACAGCGAATCGTGAAGTACGACGAATCGCACTTCAAGCTGGACCGGATGCGCAAGCTGCTGGCGGAACTCGGGAATCCGCAGGAACAGGTGCGGATGGTTCATGTGGCGGGAACCGTGGGCAAGGGGAGCACGGTGGCGATGGTGGCATCGATGCTGGAGGGATGCGGGTATACCGTTGGACAGTACACGAGTCCGCACGTGGTGGATGTGCGAGAGCGGATCAGCATCAACGGCGCGCCGATCGGGAAAACCGAGTTCACGGAGATGATGAAGGAGATCGCGGTGGTGGCGGAGAAGCTGCCGAGCGAACCGACGTTCTTCGAGCTGATCACGGCGATGGCGTTCAAGTATTTCGCAGAGCAGGCGGTGGATATCGCGGTGATCGAGGTGGGATTGGGCGGACGGCTGGATTCAACGAACGTGATCCGGCCGGAGGTGAGCCTGATCACGACGATTGATTTTGATCACACGCACATTCTGGGGAGAACGCTGGACAAGATTGCGCGGGAAAAGGCGGGCATTTTCAAGAAGGGTGTGCCGGCGATCACGTGCGGTCAGCCGAAGGAAGTGGAAGATGCGCTGAGCCAGGTGGCGGAAGAGGTGGGCGCGCCGCTGAAGATCATCAACAAAGATATTGAGTTCAGTTATCGATTCGGGGCATCGGATGATCTTGGGCCGCATACGCGAATCTGCCTGCTGACAGAGACGAGCCAGTTCATGCACCTGCCGGTGCCGCTGCCGGGCGAGCACCAGGCGTTCAACTGCGCGCTGGCATTGGCGGCGGTGGACGTGCTGAAGAAGAACGGATTGCAGATTCCGGAGGCGGCGCTGCACGAGGGGTTGGCGAAGACGAAGGTTCCGGGACGGATGGAACTGGTGTGGGATCGCCCGAGGATTCTGGTGGACGGCGCGCACAATGCGGCGGCGCTGGGCGCGTTGATGCGGTGTGTGGGCGCGCACGTGCCGTATGACTCGATGGTGTGCATTTTCGGGTGCTGCGAGGACAAAGACATTCCGGCAATGCTGGACAAGATTGCACTGGGCGGCGACAAGCTGATCTTCACGAAAGCGAAGGGGAATCCGCGGTCGGCGAATCCGGAGGAGTTGCAGCGAGGGTTCGCGGAGCGAAGCGGGAAGATGTGCCAGGTGGCGAGGACGCTGCCGGATGCACTGGACCTGGCGACGCGGGCGGTCGGGCGGGATGACCTGATCGTGATCACGGGAAGCTTTTACCTTGTCGGTGATGCGAAGCGGTATCTTGCGGAACTTGAGCGCAAGAGAACAGGCCGGGCTGCTGCGGTTGAGCATTGAAGCGGACTATCAGCTTTCGGCTGTCGGTCGAAGGAACGAATGGACATCGAGTATTTGGAACGTGTGAGTTGCACGTTTTTGCAGCGTGCGGGACGATCATTCGCGATCGCATGTAGGATTGGCAAGGCCACAGGTGCGATCAGGGCAAGGAACGGCAAGCGAATGACATGGCGAAGACCAGTTTCAAGACAATTTCGGAGAGCGACGTGAGCGAATCGCGGGGCATGGATGCGTGTCCATCGGGTGATGCGGAATTTCCGCACCGATACACGGCGAAGCTGGCGAATTCAATTGAGATGCGGTGGCAGGCTGAGTGGGAAGAGCGCGGGACGTTTCGCACACCGAATCCGGGCGATGCGATGTTTGACGCGAAGAGGCCGAAGTTCTATTGCCTGGACATGTTTCCGTATCCATCGGGCGCGGGGCTGCACGTGGGACACCCGGAAGGGTACACAGCGACGGACATCATTTCGCGGTATCGCAGGAACAAAGGATTCAATGTTCTGCACACGATGGGATGGGACGCATTCGGATTGCCTGCGGAGCAGTATGCGATTCAGACGGGCGTGCATCCAGCGATCACGACGAGCAAAGCGATCGAGAATTTTCGTCGGCAATTGAAGCGGTTCGGATTCACGTATGACTGGGGGCGTGAGTTTGCGACGATTGATCCGGACTATTACAAATGGACACAATGGATCTGGCTGCGGGCCTATGGCGCTTGGTATGACGTAAAGGCGAACAAGGCGCGGCCGATCAAGGAGTTGATTGAAGAGTTGGAGTCTGGGAAGCGAGCGCCGCGAGTGAATCCGGATGCTGCGGAGTTCAATGTTGAAGAGAAAGGAAAGAGGCATGGGGCGTGGACATCCCTGACGAAGGATGAGCGGCGAGAGATCATCGATAGTTATCGCTTGACGTATCTGGCGGAACAGACGGTGAACTGGTGCCCGAAGCTGGGGACGGCATTGGCGAATGAGGAAGTGATCGACGGAAAATCGGAGCGCGGGGGATTTCCTGTGTACAGGAAACCGCTGAAGCAGTGGATGTTCCGCATCACTGCATATGCAGAGCGATTGCTCAATGATCTTCAGTTGGTTTCGTGGCCGGAGTCCACACGGATTCAGCAGACGGAATGGATCGGACGAAGCGAGGGCGCGGAAATTGAATTTGAGATTGAAAACGCAACGCACAAGGCACAACACACACACATATCGAAACTGACGGTCTTCACGACTCGGCCGGACACGATTTTCGGCGCGACATTCATGGTGGTTGCGCCTGAGCATCCGCTAGTGAACTTTGTCATGACACATCCGGCGACGGAGACTGATGTTCAGAAGCTGCGCGGCTATGTGACTGCGGCGCGGAATCGAAGCGACGTAGACCGCATGGCCGAGACGAAGGACAAAACCGGGGTGTTCACGGGTGTGTACGCGATCAACCCGGCGACGAAGAAACGCATTCCGGTGTGGACGGCGGATTACGTGCTGATGGGGTACGGGCACGGCGCGATCATGGCGGTGCCGGCGCATGATGAGCGGGATTTCGAGTTCGCAAGGACATTCGGGCTGGACATTCGCGATGTGGTGTACACACACGTGCTGATGGCTGTGCAGGAAGGATGCACACGAATCGCGGGCAAGCCGAACGCAGCGACACACGAAGTGGACATGCTGGCGGACTTCGTGGGATTATGCATCAATCAGAATCGAACTGACTACGACACAGTGTGGACAATCGTGTCAGAGCGGCGCGCGAATCCAACAACGACAGGCGGCCTGCGCGAGACACCGAAGCAGGCGGATGTTGAAGCGAACCGTCGCGGGTCGATCTTGATGATCTGGCAGGAGACGCTAGAGGCGTTGGTGAAAGGCGATTGGCCGGAGATCATCCAGGCTTCAAGAAGCGGGCACTTGGTGCAAAGGCTCGGGCAGGCTGTGTCGGAGTCGGGATGGGCGGTTAACTCCGCCAATGATGAGGTCTCGATCAACGGGCAGGACACAGAGCAAGCGAAAGCCACAATCATCAAATGGCTTGAGGCATCGGGCAAAGGGTCGCGGAAGATCAATTACAAGCTGCGTGACTGGCTGTTTTCACGGCAACGATATTGGGGCGAGCCGTTCCCGATCGTGTTT
>DASZQE010000006.1:0-4428 GCA_035550175.1 Phycisphaerales bacterium
AGGCGATCGGGCGGGAGTATCTGGCATCGGCGAAGAAACACGCGAAGGGGATGCTGTCGGCGAGTTTCTGGTCGGACAAGCTGATGGACTGGACGATGAAAGATGAAGGGTTCAAGGTGCAGTTGTTCCGCTTCGTGGACACGTTCCCGATGCTGAAGACGAGCGAGCAGATTCACGAGCATCTGGTGGATTACCTGAGCCAGCCGGGCGTGACGCCGCCGCCGATGCTGGCGACGGGGCTGAAGGTGGGCGGGATGGCGAAGGGGATGATGGCAGGGATGATCAGCGGGCGGATCACGGGGATGGCGGAGAAATTCATTGCGGGGACGGATGCGGCGAGCGCGTTGCCAAGACTGAAGGGGTTGTGGGAACAGGGGATTGCATTCAGCGTGGATTTGCTGGGCGAAGCGTGCGTGAGCGATGAGGAGGCGGAGGCGTACCAGCGGAAATACATGGATTTGATTGAGAACCTGCCGAAGTCCGTGGCGGGATGGAAGGCGAATGAGCGGCTGGAGCGCGATCATCTGGGCGCGATACCGAGGACGAACGTTTCGATCAAGATCAGCTCGATGTTCGCGCGGACGGACCCGATCGACACGGAGGGAAGCATTCGCGGATTGATGGGCGCGCTGAAGCCGATTTTGGAAGCCGCGAAGAAGCACAACGTGCTGATTAATTTTGACATGGAGCAGCACTCGCTGAAAGACTTGACGCTTGAGCTGTTCATGCGGTGCTGCGAGATGACGGACTTCACAGCAGGACTGGCGATGCAGGCGTATCTGCGGAGCGGGGAGGAGGACGCAAAGAAAATCATTGCGTGGACAAAGCGGACGGGACGGCAGGTGACTGTGCGGCTGGTGAAGGGTGCGTACTGGGATTACGAGACGATTCACGCTGAGCAGCAGGGCTGGCCGGTGCCTGTGTGGAGCAGGAAGATCGACACGGATGCATGCTATGAGCGGATGAGCCGGTTGTTCATTGAACAGGCGCCAAGAAAGAAGGAAGAGGGCGGCGTGAAGCTGGCGCTGGGGAGCCATAACGTGCGTTCGATTGCGGCGGCGCTGGCGATGCTGGAGGAGAAGGGACTGCCGAAGGAAGCGATTGAGTTGCAGATGCTGTACGGCATGGCGGACCAGTTGAAGGATGCGGCGGTGGAACGGGGGCTGCGGATTCGTGAGTACGTGCCGGTGGGGCAGATGATTCCGGGGATGGCGTACCTGGTGCGGAGATTGCTGGAAAACACGAGCAACGAGAGCTGGCTGCGGGCGGGATTTCTGGAGGATGCATCGGAGGGGAAGCTGCTGGAATCGCCACACAAGAAGTTCACGCGCGATCCGGGCAGAGAACGGATTGAGGGCGCAGCGGAGAGGCATTCGCTGAGTCATCGCGCGGAGGGCGTGGGTGATGGACGGGCGTTTTTCACCGAGCCGCTGCGAGATTTTTCACGCAAGGATGTGCGCGAGAAGTTTGCGAGTGCGGTGAAGAGCGCGGTTGTGCCGGCGGTGAAGAATGACGGCACGGTGGAGGGCGTGAAGAGCGCGATTGCGAAGGCGCAGGGCGCGTTTGCAAAGTGGCGGGACACGGATGCGCGGGAGCGCGCGAACGTGCTGGTGAAGGCGGCGGAGTTGATGCGGAAGCGGCGCGATGAACTGGCGGGCGTGGTGGTGAAGGAAAGCGGGAAGGTATGGCGGGAGAGTGATGCGGACATCTGCGAGGCGATTGATTTCTGCGAGTATTACGCGCGGGAGAGCGTGCATTTGTTCGAACGAGAGCGGATGGGGCGATTCGTGGGGGAACTGGATGAGCAGTGGTATCAGGCGCGGGGCGTGGCGGGCGTGATTGCGCCGTGGAATTTTCCGCTGGCGATCTGCACGGGCATGACGACGGCGGCGCTGGTGTGCGGAAACACGGTGGTGGTGAAGCCTGCGGAACAGACCCCCGGAATTGCGAAATTGATGTGCGAGATTCTGTGGGAGGCGGGCGCCCCGCGAGACGTTCTGCATTTTGTGCCGGGCGTCGGCGAGGTTGTGGGCGCTGCGCTGGTGCGGGATGAACGGGTGGCGGTGCTGGCGTTCACGGGAAGCAAGGGGGTGGGGTTGAACATTCTGGAGGCAGCGGGAAAAACCCCTCCCTCGCAGGAATTTGTGAAGAAAGTTGTCTGTGAGATGGGTGGGAAGAACGCGATCATCGTGGATGAATCGGCGGACTTGGATGAAGCAGTGCTGGGCGTGCGGCAGAGTGCGTTCGGATTCCAGGGGCAGAAGTGCAGCGCGTGCAGCAGGGTGATTGTGGTAGGGACTGCGCACGATCACTTTTTGCATCGATTGGTGGAATCAACGCGGGCGCTGGTGGTGGGCGATCCGGCGGAGCCGGGCACGGACATCGGGCCGGTGATTGATGAGGAAGCAGCGGAGAAGATTCGGAGTTACATCGAGATCGGGAAGAAAGAAGGGAAGTTGGAATTGGGATTGGATGTGCCGGCGGGATTGGAGGAGAGGGTCGGCAAGCCGTATGTGGGACCGCACGTGTTCAGCGGGATTCGCAGAGAGCACAGACTGGCGAATGAGGAGGTGTTCGGGCCGGTGCTGGCGGTGATGCGAGCCGGAAGTTTTGATGAGGCACTGGAGATTGCGAACGGGACGGCGTACAAGCTGACGGGCGGGATTTACAGCAGGAAGCCGACGCACCTTGAGCGGGCGAAGCGGGAATTCCGCGTGGGGAATTTGTATGTGAATCGCGGGATCACGGGCGCGCTGGTGGCGCGGCAGCCGTTCGGCGGATTCGGAATGAGCGGCGTGGGATCGAAGGCAGGCGGGAAGGATTACCTGCTGCAGTTCGTGGAGCCGAGGGCGTGCTGCGAGAACACGATGCGAAGAGGGTTCGCGCCGGGGATGGAGTGAAGCATCACGCGTGGCAAATTGGCACGACTCTCCGCTCCAAAGCAAGCGGGCGAGTCGTGGCACCTCAAATGTGATTCAGTTTTGAGTTGAAGATTCGTTTACGCCAGTGTGCCGTTGCGGCGGACGTTGACCATGTAGGCCTGGAGGGAGCGACCGGGACATTCGGTGCGTGCGGATGGCCATTCCTGATGCGTGCGGATTTTGCTGACGGGCACGTTGTAGGTGCGCATAAGGTATTCGAGATGGTTGTTGAGGGCGGTGAGCTGGGCTTGTGAAGGGGACTGGATTTCGAAGTTGCCGAGGTTGACCACACCGATGTTGCCGGGATTGCAGTCTTTGACGTGAGCGCCTTGCCACTGGAGCGGACGGCACTGCCAGACGCGGCCGCCACGGTCGATGGCGAAGTGGTAGCCGATGTCTCCCCAGCCCTTGTTGCGGTGCGCGCGGCGGATGGATTCGAGGCGCTGGGCGGCGCTGATCTGATCGACGGCGGTGAAGGCGTTCATGCCATCGTGGTGGACGGTGATCCACTGCACGGGGAGCATGCGGTTCATGAGTGAGGGCACGGGGTCGCCTTGCGACCAGCGAGCGCGTGCGAGAACGTACCCGGGGAGCTGTTGACCGGGCAGCGGCGTGGGTGTGGGCGTTGTTGCGGGAGGCGCGGCAGGAGTGGGCGTGGGCGAGGGGTGACCCCAATCCGGTCCGGGCAGTTGCGCGACGCGCGAACTGGAAGCGCAACCTGCGGCGATGATGCCGAGCGAAGCGGCGATGAATCCGCGACGAGTGGGATTCAGGAGACCTGAGTGATCAGATTCAAGAGCGGGATTCGAGGGGAGCTCTGAGTGCGACATTGCGTTCAATCCGTTGAAGGTGTCGGCGGCATCCATGCGCGAGTGCGACAGAAGAGATATCGACTGTCGCGACGAGTTGTACGCAGAATTATACCGAAGGCCGGAGATGTCAAACAGGCAGGTGATAGGCGGCTGATTTTCACGTTGCGAACCGTCGTGAAATCCAGCGCGATTTCACCCTCAAAAAAGGGCGGTGAATGAGACATGAATGCACGGATGAAAACGGGCGGAAAGATCACGGTTGACCTATACTTGAGGTGTTGAAAATGAGGCTCTGAAGAGGCTTGGGGATCAAGGATTTTGAGGTCACATGGCCAAGAACGACGTTGACGGACAAAGCGGCATAAACGGGCAAAAAAAGGCCGATTCGGCGGCGTACACGTCAGAGTCGATCCAGGTTCTTGAAGGATTGGAGGCGATCCGCAAGCGGCCGGGCATGTACGTTGGCGGAACGGGACTCAATGCGCTGCACCATCTGGTGTATGAGTGCGTGGACAACTCGATTGACGAAGTGATGGCGGGTTTTGCGACGGCGGTGACGGTGCGGCTGGGCGTGGATGGAAGCTGCACAGTGATTGACGACGGACGAGGGATGCCGGTGGACCCGATGAAGCACGAAAATCCGGCGATCAACGGACGGCCGGCGGTTGAAGTGATCATGACGGAGGTTCACGCAG
>DASZQE010000007.1:0-10342 GCA_035550175.1 Phycisphaerales bacterium
GGTGGGGGCGAAGCGGGTGGATGAGCAGGGAAAGGTGTTTTCATTCGGGGAGTACATCGTGCATCCGAAGGGGTTTCATCACGTCGGCAAGGGCGTGCCGGGAAGTTGCTACAGGTTTCCGGAAGAAACGGATGTGATCGCAGGCGGGGTGATGGCGGTGAAACGAGCGTTGCTAGAGAGTCTCGGTGGCGCGGAGGTGGTGCAGGGGGAACTGGGGATGGTGGAGCTGTGTCTGCGGGCGCGGCGAGAAGGAGCGCGATGTGTGGTTGTGCCGGATGTGTTGATGCGGGATGCGGGCGTGATGAAGCCGACGAGTGATGAAGCGCGAGGATTTGCGCAGCGATGGGGATTTGCGTGGAACGCTGCGGACCTTGATGACGTGCGTGCGCGACACGCAGGAAGCGGGCTGCTTTGGAATGTGCGATTGCACGGCGCGGACCTGGGGTTTGCGAAGTATGCAGAGCGGCCGGCGATGCACTGGAAGAGTTATGAAGAGGTCGCGGTGTACAAGCAGCGCGCGGATCACCTGGTGAAGCTGGCGGCGAACGCTGCGCGGGGAGGACATGTGCTTGATCTGGGATGCGGAGACGGACTGTTCACGCACTTGTTTGCGATGGCGGGATTGGACGCGACGGGGGTGGATGTGGAAGCGGCGGGCATCGAGCAGGCGAAAGAGAAATGCGCAGCGCGAACGTATCCGAAGCGTGCGCCGAGGTTCGTGCATTCTTCGGGCGGGCGACTGGCATTCGCGGATGCAGAATTTGATGCGGTGGTGATGCTGGACGTGATCGAGCACCTGCCGAATCCGGTGGCGGTGCTGCGAGAAGTGCGGCGGGTGGTGAAGGCGGATGGTGCGGCGGTGATCAGCACGCCGGCGTGGCAGTACGGCGGTTGGAGCGACGCGGTGTACCATATCAGCGAGTACACGCTTGAGGAGCTGACGGCGCAGGTTGAGGCGGCGACGGGGATGCGGGTGGTGAACACAGCGGCGATCGGCGGGGTGTACCGCGACGTGGTGGTGGTGGCTAGAATGTAGCCTCATTTCTTACGTTCGGAGCGCTTGCCGGTCGGCGAGTGCGGGCATCGCTAAAACTCATTTCTCAATGATTGCTACCGAACGCAGTTCACATTCGTGCCAATAATTCTGGCACGACCGGAGGTTCATGTCATGGCGCAACGAAAACTTGCGGGCTTTGCATATTCCGTAGTTCTTGGAACAGGCATGTTTTTCTGTGCCGAGCCAGTCTTGGGTCAGTGTCGATACGAATTGACATTGACTTCACAGATTGAATGTTCAGATGGCAGCATGACGACCTCCGATCCTTGGGATATCAACAATTCCTCACAAGTTTGTGGGCGGGTTTATGGGTGCGGAGGAAGCGATTACGCGCCGTATTTCTGGGACGGAGGTCAAGATACGGGAATGCAAATCGATATGCCTGACGAGTTCTACAAGTTCTGGCCGACCAGCATTAACAATAATGGATTGATTGTCGGGTCAGGCTATAAGACGGAACAAGAGGGAAATATCAGTCATCATGCCGCAGCGTGGCAGAACGGCACATGGACGATTCTGCCTGGGATATCACCACAGAACTATCCGGACTATGACTATGGTCCGCCTTGCTGGGCAGTTGCATGCAATGATGCAGGCACCATCGTTGGAGGCGTTGCCGCTGAAGACGGCATGTATGCGGGGATATGGCAAAGCGGGAATCTTTCAGTGATTCCGCAGACACATAGCATTAACGCATTTGCGACGGCAATCAGCGAGTCCGGCACGGTTGCAGGCAGTTTCTACTTGACCGATGAGAAAGGAAGGCTGGTTGACCATGTCTTCATTTACAAAGACGGTGTGTTTACCGACATCGGCGCGCCTGAAAATGCCACATCTGTCGGAGTCACAGGAATCAACGATGCATTGATGATTGTGCTGAATGCTGAGATCGGCAATCAACCGCTGTGGCGGTCTTACGTGTGGAAAGCAGGCAAGTTCTCTCAGCTCGAACTCCCAAAGGGCATGCAACGAAGCGTCGTACAAGGATTGAATGCTTCTGGGACAGCTGTTGGCTATTGTGACAACGGCAGCTCCGTGTCGTCCAAAGCAGTTCGTTGGGACAACCAGCAGATCGTCATGCTGGATCAGTTCGTCAGCGGACCGGTACCGATCCGTTCTGCTGCACAGGCAATCAACGATCAAGGACAAATTGTTTCATACGGGACATTTGAGAACGAAACGACTTGGCTGACGTATATTCTCACACCTGAAGCAGCCACTTCCGGTGACGTCAACTGCGATGCGCACGTGGATGTGAATGATCTGACGGAGATCATTCTGAACTGGGGGGTTTCGGGCGGGCCGGCGGACCTCAATTTTGATCAGGTTGTCGATTCAGGCGACTTGGAGCAAGTTCTGATGAATTGGAGCAAGTAGGACTTGCCCGGCGGGATTTCGCGCGAATAATTCAGGTATCCCGACTCAACTCATTCGGCTGCGGCTCGACAGACTGAGCACGCGAGGATGAGCGTGAACGGGACGAGCGCCTGATTTCAAGATCTTGCAGGCGCGCGATGAGCCCATCGGGACGCTGATGGGAAGAAAGTCCGGCGGCGGCTCGTCACAGGACCGCGACGGCTGGGCAGGGCCTTTTCAAGAACAGGAGGTGATCCAGTGACGCAAATGAATCGTGACTATCCAGGAGGGCTGCACGTATAAGCCGTGCGACCGACGGGGCTGCACGCGATGCAGGCCCTCCCTGAAGAACCAAACGCCCGGCGGCTCGCACGAGTCGCCGGGTATTTTTGTAGGCATGAATCCGAAGCGCAAAGAACCAAAACCATCCAATAAATAGTAGTATTATGGGACTTGACACCCTACTAATTGTGATGTACAAATTACTGCATAATTGTGTGGAATCTTTGTCGATTCCAACGGATAATCGTCGACTTGCTACGTGGCGGACTAGCGATGTCGGGCGGTGGGTCTGCACATGCTTTTTGTCAGTTCGTAGCCGAATTTTCGCTCTATGCGGAGACGCATGCCAATGGATGAGGCTTTGAACAAGCAACAGGCGGGCATTCATTCCAATGATTTTTCTCATTGGGTTCGAGAGTGCCAAGATCGAGTAGAACCTCAACTACGCAAACTTCGAGAAAGTGCTGGGACGTTGCTGAAGGAATTGGAGAAAGTAGATTCGTGTCGGGATTATCGACTCGACAGAATAGTTGTGACCAGATAAGCTCGAAGTTGTGGTCACTTTCGGTAACAGTGATCTTTATAGAGCAGCACTTGAACAGATTGATATTATTTACTAAGTTGCAGGTAGCAACAGGGCGATTTCATGGAACCACAGGGTTTGATGTCCTTGTCGTCAATGGAATTGATTTCCGTCGACGATAATTTGATCGACATCTTATTGAATCACGCGTCATTTGGCTTCCGCAAGTCGAGTCGTCGCGAGGTGCTTCAGCAGATAATCAACGTAGTTCACAAAAACAATGTCAAGAGCGTTGTATTAGAGCATGAATATGTCGACTCTGACTACTTGGATTCATATTCACATCAATATGCTCGGGCGTTTCAACATAAGCCGTCGCTGTGCAAACGAGCCCACTTCTTCACATCAAAATTAACAGATGTGAATCAGGTAATCAATCTTAAAAACGCCGACTCGTCGTATTTGGGTTATTGTGTTTTTCGTCCTACGGGGGATCAATTTGTTGGCCGTACAGTTATTGTTCCACCTTTTAATAGCACAGATTCAAGTAATGTAGTGCATACAGTAGCTACATTTTCCTCTCACCTAATCGGCCAACGTTTGGCAGTTCGAGGAACTCCCTTTATTCAGCAAGATAGAAATACGTTTGTTTGTGCTGGTGCGGCATTATGGACGATTGCGTATTTGATGCATCATCAAGGTCAATGCGCCAGATTTTATCCAGTCCAGATAAATGAGTTTGCAAGACAACTCGTGTCTTATGGGCAGATTCGAAAAGGACTCCGAATTGATCAAATGGTAATGGCGCTTCGAACAATGGGATTTAATCCCCATGTCCTTTCATACGTAAATTTAAAGAATTCCAACGAAATCACAAAAAAAGTGTCGCTAGCAACAATCGCAGACTTCATGCATACATTAATTGATTCGGGCATTCCCCCATTGCTCATTTATTCGGAAGTGGGAAGCGATGGTCATGCTGTGGCGGTAGTAGGGCATGATATTGTTATGAGAGACAAAACGGACGAGTATGTTTTTCATAAATTTGGGCAATCTTATCGCAATTCATATTTTATTGATAAGTTTTACGTTATGGACGATGCAAGAGGCCCATACGTGGATTTCCATATTTGGCACGACGGCCTTATCGACAGCCTCGAAAGTTGCGAGCACATAACGGTAATTGCGCCGATGCCACCGGAAGCTACGCTTGAATATGAGGATGTATTTGCAGATAGTATTGTTAAATTGGCACATAGTCAGCGTGAAGATGGTGATCGGGATGCAACTGATAATCAAATTGTTTTGAAAGCAACATTGTGCGACTCTCGAAAGTGGAAGTATGAAGTAATGTTAAGTAAATATCCGAATGATTTAAAGTTGCTATATCGTTCTATGTTGTTGCCGAAGTATGTGTGGGTGATTGAAATGAGTGATTGGAATCATATTAATGTTGCTAACCGGCAGGATCGGTGCATCTTTGGCGAAATACTCTTGGATGCGACCGCAAATCCACATTGGGTTGACGATAGTCTTTTGAGCGTGCGCACTCGACAAAAGCTTGTGATGCGAGGGAAAAATGATACTCGGCATGAGTACGAGATTGGGGGGCAGTCATGGTATCAACCAGTTCGATTCTCTCAATAAGTAATCTCTGTCAACCTCGGCTTCTGCTCACCAGCACATCCGCCTTGACCTTGATGCCACGGACGCGGGCGCGGAGGGCATCGGCGTTGGGGGCGTAGCGCTCGGCGGTTCTGAGGTCCACATAATCCTGCTCGACGAGACGGCCGAGGCTTTCGGTGAAGTCGTGCATGCCTTCGTGGGTTGAGCCGGCCATGGCGGCGTGGAGGTCTTCATCGCGGCCTTCGCGGATGCGATCGCTGACGATGGGCGTGTTGAGCAGGACTTCGGTGGCGGGCACGACCTTGACGCCGGGCTTGACGGAGGGAAGCAGTCGCTGAGCCATGACGGCCTTGAGTCCGTTGGCCATGCTTGAGCGGATGAAGCTGTGTTCGTTGGTGGGGAAGAATTCGAGAATGCGCGCGAAGGATTGCATGGTGTCGGCGGTGTGAAGCGTGACGAAGACGAGGTGGCCGGTTTCGGCAGCCATGAGGCCCGCCATCATGGTTTCGCGGTCGCGCATTTCGCCGATCATGATGACATCGGGGTCCTGGCGGACAGCGGCGCGGAGCGCGGAGGGGAAATCCTGCACATCGAGGCCGACTTCGCGCTGGCTGATGTAGGATTTTTTCGGCACGAAGAGATATTCGACGGGGTCTTCGATGGTGATGATGTTGTTGGCGTGATGAATGTTGGAGTATTCGATGATGGCGGCGAGGGTGGAGGATTTCCCCGAGCCGGTGACGCCACAGACGATGACGAGACCTTCGTGGGTGTTCTCGGCGATATGCTGGTAGATGGGTGGGAGGTGGAGATCGATGAAGCTGGGAATTTTCGGGTTGACGCGACGAATGGCGGCGTGAAGTCCACCGCCGGCGTGGAACACGGAGCAGCGGAAACGTTCGTGCATGGTTTCGGAGTGGGAGAAATCGACGCCGCCACGCGATTCGAGTTGCGGGAGCAGGTGATTGGGAATAAGCGGGAGAAGGAGGGCTTTGGTGTCTTCGCTGGTGAAGGGCTTGACGTTGATTTCGTGGAGGACGGCGGCGATGCGCAGGACCGGAGCGCACCCCACTTTGATGTGGAGATCGCTGGCCTCGACTTCCTTCATTTTGGCGAGCAGACGGGGAATGGTGATTTCACCTTGCATGGGCGTGCCTCCCGAAACGCTGGACTGTTGAAGTCCGGGACCGTGCGAGCGCGGCAAGAAGCGGTTGCGGTAACCGTGACTTCCGCCCGCGACTATCTTACGTCGAAGCGGGGAGATTCTTTCAACAATCGGGAGGGAATTTGGCAGTTGGGCATGAAAGACTGCGGGTATTCGCTGCGCAATTGCTGCGTGGCGGGCTGGGGCAATTCGATTATCCTCTCAAGAGGCGAGGCGACTGATGCGGTCGCGATCGTCTGCATTGAGAAACATCTTGTGAAGGCAGGTTCGCAATCGCATGGCGGAAACATCGGTCAAGACGAAGCAATCGACGGAGCTTTCACCGCTGCAGCAGGTGACGCAGGAATACATTGAGCAGGCGAAGGTGATTCGCGCGGGCGGCGGGCCGAAGGGCGTGGAGCGGCAGCACCGGCATGGGCGGCTGACGGCGCGGGAGCGGATTGACCTGCTGGTGGATGCGAACACGAAGCAGTTTGAGCTGGGGTTGTTCAGCGCGTGGAACATGTACAAAGAGGCGGGCGGCGCGCCGAGCGCGGGCGTGGTGACGACGATCGGGATGGTGGGCGGGAAGATGTGCATGATCATTGCGAATGACGCGACGGTGAAAGCGGGCGCGTTTTTTCCGATGACGTGCAAGAAAATCATCCGCGCGCAGACGATTGCGGAGCGGGCGAGGCTGCCGCTGCTTTACCTGGTGGATTCGGCGGGGGTGTATCTGCCGATGCAGGAGGACGTGTTCCCCGACACGGATGACTTCGGCAGGATTTTCAGGAACAACGCGGTGATCAGCGCGAAGGGGATCACGCAGCTTGCGGCGATCATGGGGAATTGCGTGGCGGGCGGCGGGTATCTGCCGGTGTTGTGCGACACGCTTTTGATGACGGAGGGAAGCGGGCTGTATCTGGCGGGGCCGGCGCTGGTGAAGGCGGCGATCGGGCAGGAGGTGGGCAATGAGGAATTGGGCGGGGCTTCGATGCACGCGGAGATTTCGGGCACGATTGATTTCAAGGAGAAGGATGATGAATCGTGCATCAAGCGGCTGAAGGCGTTGATGCACGCGAACATGAGCGTTGCGCCGCTGCACGACCCGCCATTTGAAGTTGTTGCGCCCAAGCGAAAGGGCGAAGAGGTGTACAAGATCTTCACGAATCAGCCAGGCACGCAATATGACGTGGAGGAGATTCTGGCGTGCATTGTGGATGATGGCAGTTGGAATGAATACAAGGAGGATTTCGGACGCTCGCTGGTGTGCGGATACGCGCGAGTGGGGGGGTGGCCCTGCGGAATCGTGGCGAACCAGAAGAAGCTGACGGAGCGCAAGATGCCCGGAGGCAAGGCGGGGCCGGCGAAGAGCATGAACATGCCCGCGGTGATTTACGATGACTCGGCGGACAAGGCGGCGCGGTTCATCATGGATTGCAATCAGAAGCGCATCCCGATTGTCTTCGTGCATGACACGACGGGTTTCATGGTTGGGCGCGACAGCGAGCAGAGCGGGATCATCCGAAGCGGGGCGAAGATGGTGAACGCAATGAGCAACTGCATCGTGCCAAAGATCGCGGTGATCATCGGCGGGAGCTACGGGGCGGGGAATTACGCGATGTGCGGGCGGGCGTTTGATCCGCTGCTTTCGCTCGCCTGGCCGGGCGCGAAGTGCAGCGTGATGGGCGCGGCGCAGGCGGCGGGGACGTTGCTGCAGATTGATCTGGCGGCGCGGGAACGGCGAGGCGAGAAGATTGATGAAAAGATGCGGAAGGAACTGCTGGACGCTGTGACGAAGAGTTACAACGAGCAGCAGGATATTCGTTATGGCGCAGCGCGCGGGTGGGTGGATCGATTGATTGAACCTGAAAACACCCGCGCGGAGTTGATTACATCATTGCAGGTGGCATCAACGTTTCCGATTGAGGGCGAATTCAAGACGGGCGTGCTGCAGGTGTGATTTCACGCGCGAAATACGTGCGTGCGCGATAAAAATTGAGACATATCGGGCAGAATCAGCAGAATTCGACCGATAGCATGAGATATGAACGTCGAATACTGGGATGCCATTGCGCCCAATTATTCTGCGCAGGTGCTCGACACTCTTTCGTGCGATCGGGCAGGCGTGATCACTGCTGCGCTGGATTGCGTTGCGAGTTCGCGGAAGACCGCGGCTGATTTCGGATGCGGCATCGGCGGGTATTCAGCAGCGCTGGCTTCGCGGTTCAAATCCGTGGTCGGGCTTGATCATTCCGCGCCGCTGATCGAGAAGGCGAAAGTGATTCATCAGAATCTGAAGAACGTGGAGTTTCGTCAGGCTGATCTGACGCGGACGCTGCGGAGCTGGAGTCCGTGCGATGTCGGCGTGTGCATGAACGTGCTGATCATGCCTGATCTGCAGATTCGCAATGCGATTCTGCGAACGATTCATCGTGCGCTGAAGGCGGGCGGAACGCTGCTTGCGGTGGTGCCGTCGCTTGAGTCTTCGCTGTATACGGATGTGCGGTTGATTGAATGGAACATGCGAGACGGGATGAGCCATGATGCGGCGGTGGATGCGGGGCTGGAAGATGAGCCGGGGATTGTGGGGCCGCCTGCGGCAGGGGTGGTCGAGACCGGCGGGGAATTGACGAAGCATTACCTGCGCGAGGAAATTTCGTTGCTGATGGAGTCGGCAGGCTTTGAAGTGCAGGCGGTTGAGAAGGTGGAATATGACTGGTCCACGGAGTTCGAGCATCCGCCGCGCTGGCTTGATGGGCCATATCCGTGGGACTGGCTGGTGACGTGCGGACGCTCGTGATCGTTGAATTGATGACATGATGGGTCGAATCGCGAAGGTGTTTGGATACACTTTCGCAACTCGATCATGGGGTCAGGTTCCAGTCATCCAGTTGTGAGTGCGAGCGACGCGGCGCGAATGTATCTGCATGCGCAGGGATTGTGCGATGATCCTAGGCGAGCCGTTGATGCTGCGGGAGTTTCAAGGCTCATCGAAACACTCGGATTCGTGCAGGTAGACACAATTTCAGCGGTTGAGCGAGCGCATCACCACATTCTTCATTCGCGATTGCACACGTATCGCCAACCCATGCTTGCGCATCTTCTGGAAACGGATCGAAGAATGTTTGAGCATTGGACGCATGATGCGTCAATCATTCCGTTGGAGTGGTTTGCACAGTGGAAGCCGAGGTTCAGGCGTCACGCGCGGCGCGTTCGGGGAAGTTCGTGGTGGAAACAAACGCTTGGATCGCAGCCGAATCGAACGATCAAGCGCGTGCTGGATCGCATTACGCGAGAAGGCCCGCTGCTTTCGCGGGATTTTGAAGAAACGCGATCGGCGAAAGATGCGGGAGCGGGGTGGTGGAACTGGAAGCCGCAAAAGGCGGCGCTGGAATATCTGTGGCGGGCTGGAACGCTCTCCGTTGCGCGGCGCATCAATTTTCAGAAGGTGTATGACCTGACGGAGCGCGTGCATCCGGAGCATCATGCGCTGCCGGAGCCGGGGAAAGCGGAACACGTTCACTGGGCATGCATGACGGCGCTGGATCGCCTTGGATTTGCGACGGCATCGGACATTGCAGGGTTCTGGCGTGCGATCGACCTGGAGGCGGCGCGAGCGTGGTGCGCGAAGCATGTGCGTGCGGGCTTGATCGTTGAGGTGAACGTGCAATCTGTTGATCCGGAACAACCGGCGCGGATCATGGTTGCGCATTCGGATTGGCGTGAGCGACTGGAGCGCGCACGGTCGGCGACGCCGCCCGCACATCTGCGGCTTCTCAATCCATTTGATCCGCTGCTGCGCGACCGAAAACGACTGAAGCGGCTTATGAATTTCGATTATTCGTTTGAGGCATTCACCCCTGCGGCCAAGCGGCGGTACGGGTATTACGTTCTGCCGATACTTCGAGGCGAGAAATTGATCGGGCGGGCGGATGCGACGATGAATCGATCCACGGGCGTGCTGAAGCTCAGCACCGTCTGGTGGGAACCGAAGGTCAAGGCGACTCGCGTCATTCGTGAAGAGCTTGAAGGTGCTGCGACAGATTTGGCTGAGCTCGCGGGCGGGACCACATGCACACTGCCAAAATCCCTACAATGACCGCAGCGATCCCGTTGTGAATCAGGCTCGCTGACTATTCCGCCTGTGAGTTGAACGAGACCCAACATCCTCGGCGAATGAGGAGCCATCCATGTCCCAGACACTTCCCCAAGGCATGAGCATCGACCTTATTCGAGGCGTGACGGTCGTTCTGATCAGCGAACGCAGGCTGATTGACGCGGCGCAGATCGAACGGATCGGGGCCTCGTTGCTGGGAATGGTCAAGGACATGAAGACACCTCAGATGGTGAT
>DASZQE010000008.1:0-8005 GCA_035550175.1 Phycisphaerales bacterium
CGGACGGACCGGTCTTGAATTCGCCTGCATCGGGCTTTTCACTGCCTGTGATCATGCGGAATAGCGTGGTTTTACCTGCGCCGTTGGGGCCGATCACGCCGACGATTCCGCCGGGCGGCAGCTCGAAATCCAGATCATCGAAGAGCAGCTTGTCGCCGAAGGCTTTGCTCACACCCTTGGCTTGAATGACGAGATTGCCGAGGCGAGGGCCGGGAGGAATGAAGATTTCGATTTCCTTGGCTTTCTCGCGCGTGTCCGCATTCAGCATTGTTTCGTATGCGTTGATGCGCGACTTGTTCTTGGCCTGCCGAGCCTGCGGCGATTTGCGAATCCATTCGAGCTCGCGCTTCAGGGCTTTCTGCCGATTGTTTTCCTGCTTCTCTTCGATCTTCAGCCGTGCTTCTTTCTGCTCAAGCCAGGATGTGTAATTTCCCTTCCACGGAATGCCGTGTCCGCGATCAAGCTCCAGAATCCAGCCGGCGACGTTATCGAGGAAGTAGCGATCGTGCGTCACCGCGATGATCGTGCCTTCGTATTTCTGAAGATGATGCTCAAGCCATGCCACGCTTTCCGCATCAAGATGATTTGTGGGCTCATCGAGCAACAGAATGTCGGGCTTCTTCAACAGCAATCGGCAGAGCGCGACGCGGCGCTTTTCACCGCCGGAGAGCACGCTCACCTTCGCATCCGGCGGCGGGCAGCGCAATGCATCCATAGCCATTTCAAGCTGTGAATCCAGATCCCACGCATTCGTCGCATCGAGTTTTTCCTGAATCGTTCCCTGGCGCTCCAGCAGTTTTTCCATCTGCCCGGGCGAAAGTTCGCCGCAGAGCTTTTCGTTCACTTCATCAAATTCGCGCAGCAGTTTCGTAGTGTCTTCCACGCCTTCGCGCACCACTTCCAATACGGTGCGCTGTTCATCGAGCAGGGGTTCCTGCTGCAGAAAGCCGATGCTGTACCCACCCTGAGCCCACACCTGGCCTTCAAAGTTTTTGTCCTGCCCGGCGAGGATACGCAGCAACGTGGACTTGCCCGCGCCGTTCAAACCCAGCACACCGATCTTCGCGCCGTAGTAGTACCCCAGATTGATGTCCTTCAAGATCACCTTTTTCTCAATCGTCTTGCTGACATTGAGCATGGTGTAGATGACCTTGGTGGTTTCTTGTGAAGCCATGTGATTCCTTGTTCTCAGGCGATGTGAAGCCCGTCAATACTAGCCGGACGATCGGTTTCTGTGGACGGGTCCGAAGATCGTGATTCCACCGAGATTTTCAGGCCATATCATGCATTGCGGATTGGCCTGCGAGAGCGTCGCCTCGTTGTGCATAATCCGGTTTCACAACTCGCTGCTGAGGTTTCCATGAATTCTCACGCCCGCTTCGGATCACTTTGCGCTCTGGCCGTGTTCGCATTTCTCGCAGGCCGCGCCACCAACATGCTGCAGACATCGGCGCCGGCGTCATCCCCGATTGCACTTGCATCTCACAATGACAATCCTGCAAGCGAACCTGCGGGTGGCAAGGCGGACGATCATGCTGAAGACCAGTTCTGCTCTCCCGGCCCGGCTCACCGCGCGCTGCAGCCGCTGATCGGCACGTTCAAGGGCACCATCACACTGACAAGCCCGTCCAATCCCAAGCCCGTCACCATCTCAGGGACGATTATCCGTGAATGGGTGCTCGGCGGCAGGTACATCCGCGAGACCTACTCATCATCAACGGAAGAGGGTGAGTTTCGCGGCATCGGCTATCTCGGATACAACGCATTTGACGGCCGATATGAATTCGTGTGGATGGATTCCGAATCCACCGCAATCGTGCTGGAAACCGGCACGCTCAACGCCAAGACGGATGTGCTCAGCATGTCCACTGCGGTGCGCGACACGCAAAGCGGTCGGCTGGTCATCGGCCACGGCTCCGTGGATTTTTCCGACGCGGATCATCAGAAATCCGTCACGTACCACGTGGACAAGAACGGCGAAGAGTACAAAGCCTTTGAAGCGAACTTTGATCGCGTAAAGGAATAATTTTTTCTGAATGCCCGTCGCGTGAGATTTCGGGTCACATCGGCTTTTCGCCGACCGTCTGGTCGAAGACTTCGAGCAGCTTGGTCTTGTCAAACACCATTTCGTTGCGCGTCAGCCCGACGACTTCATAGAACGGCGTCAGTTCGATCGCATCGCAGGGACAGGCTTCTTCGCACATGCCGCAGTAGATGCACCGCAGTTCATCGATATCAAACTGCTTTGGATACTTCTCGCGGTCTTCCCAGGGACTTTCTTCGGCAACAATGTGAATGCAGTTCGCAGGACACGCAGTTGCGCACATGAAGCAGGCCACGCAGCGCACCCGGCCGTCTTCATCGCGATTCAGCCGATGCACACCACGGAATGTCGAGCGTTCCTGGCCACCTTCGAGCACCGGGCGATCATCGCGCTTTTCCTCCGGGTACTGCACCACCCAGATGTTCTTCTTGTTCTTGCCTGCGCGCCCGATGTTCTGCAGCGTGTGGCGAAGCGTTGTTCCCAGCCCCTTGATCACCGCAGGCAGAAAGAGCTGCTCGCCTCGGGTGAGCGGCTTTCTGGTCACATCCACGATGTCGCTCTCAGAAATCGTCACGTCTACACCTCGCTGTCATCAAAATCGCAATCCATCAGACGCTGTTGCTGTCATCGTATGGGGGAAACAGCCTGACGCAAAGCGGCCCGGACGCATCCCATCTGCTACAGTTTTCTCGTGGACAAGCGATTCAATGAACGCCAACCCGACGCCGCAGAGCAAGAGGAAATCAGCATCGGCTGGAAAATGGCCGGCCTGGGCATGGAAGCGGGTCTGCAGGCGCTCGCCGGCGCGCTGCTCGGCTGGCTGTACGACCGTTGGCGGGGCACGGGCACAACCGGCACACTGATCGGAGCATTGATCGGCATCGCAGTGGGCATGTGGTCGCTTATCAAGGGCTCGTTCAAGATCAACAAGAAGCTTGACGCCATCGCGAAAATTCGTCCTCGCCGCCAAAACATGCCATCAGCCGAGACTCCCCCACCGCTACCGGATGATGACGAAATCGAAAAGGCGCTTCGGGCAGGCGATGACTCCGACGAATCGCATCATGAATCATGACAGATACGCCGCGCCAATCTGAATTCATCAAGCCATTGCCGGGCGAAAAATCCGTTTCGCTGCCGACGGCCAAGCTGTTTTCAGCGCCCTTCACCACGAGTGCGCTTGTCGCGATCACCTGGTTCACGAGCGTCCGCCACTATGGCTTACTGGATGCTCGTGACAATGTTGGGTGCATGGTGGGGATCGGAGTTACGGGACTGATTGCGTTCCTCTCTATCTTCGCAATTTCGCCCTGGAAAATACGGCCGATCAGCCTCTGGGCCTCTGCGTGGCTGGGGGCCACGGTCATTCGTTTCCTCACCACCCCCATTGCGGCCTACTTGCTATACTCCGCCTCCCACGTCAACGCCAAGGCACTGGCATTGTCCGTAGCCATCACCTACGCTGCATGCCTTGGCGGGGAGGTGTGGGTGCTGAGCCTTTACCTGCGTCGCGTGGCCTGACGGGCCTCTTTCACTGGCCTGTCGCCGACCGCTCCCGGCCGACGACGCTTGTGCCTCCGGCTCATCGTCTGACGCCTCCCACGTGCTATTTGGAGTTTTGCTGGATGCTTCTTCTGTCAGAAGAAAACCCGATCAATCACGTCACCGACGTCATCCTCGTCGGCTCAAAATCATTTCCCGTGATCACCATGCACATGGTGATGCTGATGATCAGCGGGCTGCTGACGTGGTGGCTGCTCGCCACGGCTGCGAAGGGCATCGGCACCGGGCCTCAGAGTCAGGGAAACGATCGCTATATCACGCAAGGCCGGATGGCCCGCATTGTTGAAGCGATGATCATGTATCTGCGCGATGAGATGATCACACCGGTGCTCGGCGAGAAATCGTCTCGCAAGTATCTGCCCGTTCTGCTTTCGATCTTCTTCTTCATTCTCATCAACAATCTGCTCGGCCTGATCCCGCTGACAGCGATTCAGGAACTCTTCGGGCTTGAAGCGATCACCGGCGGTAAAACGATCATCGGCGGAACCGCCACGGGGAATATCGCCGTCACCGGCGCGATGGCGTTCTTTGCCTTCTGCCTCATTCAGGTTCATGCCTTCCGTGATCTCGGTGTGAAGGGCTGGCTGCAGCATCACTGCGGCGGACTGGTGCCGGGCCCGATTTTTCTGTTCCCCGTCGTCCTCATTATTTTCATCGTTGAAGTGATGGGCGACATCATCAAGCCCGCAGCGCTTGCGATTCGTCTATTCGCCAACATGGTTGCGGGGCACACGCTGATGGCGGTGCTACTCGGTTTTGGCGCGATGGCTGCGGAAAACCATCTCGGCACAGCAGGCGTCGGCGGAATCACGCTGGTGTCCGGCCTGTTCGCCTTGGCCATCAGTTTCCTTGAATTGTTTGTTGCCTTCCTTCAGGCGTTCATCTTCATGTTCCTCACCGCCGTCTTCATCAGCCTGCTGTCGCACGGCGAAGAGCACTTTGAAGAAGAATCCGCTCACGAAATGGAAGAAAGCGTTCACCATCCGCACGGCGAGCATCACCCGGCGCACGCCTGATCCACTAGTTTTCATAACGTATGTTTTCACCGACCAATCCGTTCACACAGACTTGAAAATCCCGACGCACTGAAGCGTCACATCGAACACATCAGGAGAAGCAGTTTCAATGAAGAAGTTCCTTGCAATCGTCGTTCTCGCCGTCGTCGCATCTTTGTGCTTTGCAGATCGAGCAAGCGCACAGGTCGCTCCGAAGACCTTTGAAGAGACCGTGCAGTTGACTAAAGCCACCAATGGCGGATGGGGCGGCGTGGGTGCCGGCCTCGCAGCAGGGCTCGC
Source organism: Phycisphaerales bacterium (assembly GCA_035550175.1). Classification (GTDB taxonomy): domain Bacteria; phylum Planctomycetota; class Phycisphaerae; order Phycisphaerales; family SM1A02; genus DASZQE01. The sequence continues at coordinate 4,903 of DASZQE010000008.1, forward strand.
GGTCATCGGCGCGGGCATCGGCATCGGACGCATCGGAGGCGGCGCCGTGGAAGCCACCGCCCGTCAGCCCGAAATGGCCGGCCGCATCTTCATCAACATGATTCTGACCGCCGCGCTCGTTGAAGGTGTTGCGCTCTTCGCCGTCGTCGTCGGCTTCCTCAAGTTCCCGTGGTGATTCGGACTTTCGATTCGCCGCTCAGCCGCGACGCTGAGTGATTCGTTCTTTCACTTGGGAGACGCATCATGTCTTTCTTCATACTGGCATTTCAGGAAGCAGCAGAGCATGACGTGCATGCCGCAGTCATGCCCGAGGGCGGCGCTGCGGCGCTCATGCCCGCCATCACCACACTGGTGGTGTTCTGCCTGCTGCTCATTGTGCTTTGGCGCACCGTGTGGCCGAAGATCACCAAAGGCCTTGATGAACGAGCTGAAAAAATCCGCAGCGAAATTGCTGCTGCTGAGCAAGCCCGAGAGCAGGCCAAGAGCGCACTGGCGGAGTATCAGCAGAATCTTTCCCGCGCCCGCGATGAAGCCAACAACATGATCGCCAAGGCCAAGGCGGACGCCAAGGCGGCTGCGGAAGAGCTTCGGACGCAGAACCAGCGCGAACTTGCCGACATGAAGCAGCGGGCGACTGCGGAAATTGAGTCCGCCAAGCAGGCGGCAATCGCCGACCTGCACGCGCAGGCCGCAAGCCTGGCGGCAGCGGCTGCGTCCAAGATTCTCAAGCGTGAAATCACTCCGCGTGATCAGCAGTCTCTGGTTTCCGAGGCGCTTGCTGATCTCGCTTCAGCTCGTCGCAACTAACCTTGACAGGAATCCCCCGCCGTGTCACCCGCTTCCGACAATCTGGCCGACGCCCTCTCGCAGGTCTACGCGCGCAGCTTGTATGAGCTGGCGTCGACTGCAGGCGGCGAATCAAAGGTGAACGAAATCGCTGATGAGCTTGAGCAGGTCTGCGAACTGCTTCGCGGCAATCGTCAGCTTCAGGAATTCTTCGCTTCGCCGGTGATCGACCACAAGGCTCGTTCGCAAAGTCTTTCGAAGATCTTCGGTAACCGGGTCACGGATCTCACCCTACGATTTCTGCTTGTGCTGAATGAAAATCAGCGATTGGGCAAACTTGAAGGCATCAACGCCGCGTACCAAGCCGCTGTGCAAGCCGCTTTCGGCCGCGTGGAGGTTGACGTCTACACCCCCGCGCCGGTTGAATCGGCGCAACTGGAATCCATGCGATCCGCTCTCAAATCCGCGATCGGGGCGGAACCTGTTCTGCATTGCTACACGGACCCGAAGATGATCGGCGGCGTCAAGTTCCGCATCGGCGACCAGCTCATCGACGGTTCGGTCGCCAACAAGCTTCGCCGTCTGAAGCAGAGCTTCCTTTCTTCCGGCGGCGCCAGCTTCCGTGAAAGCCTTTCTCGATTTATTGATGATTCTGGAAGGAGTCACTCGTGAAAATCCGGACCGACGAAATCACGTCTGTCATCAAGCAGGAAATTGACCAGTTCTCAGGCGAACTCGAAATCGCTGAAGTCGGGCGCGTCGTCGAAGTCGGCGACGGCATCGCGCGAATCTACGGGTTGTCGAAGGCGCTCGCCGGCGAATTGCTTGAATTCGAAACAGAAGAAGGCATCGTCATGGGCCAGGTGATGAACCTGGAACTCGACACTGTCGGCGCCGTGGTCTACGGAAACCCGCTCGCCATTCGTGAAGGCGACACCGTCAAGTGCACGGGCCGTCTGCTTGAAGTGCCCGTGGGTGATGCGCTGCTGGGCCGCGTGGTCGATCCGCTGGGCCGCCCAATGGATGGCGGACCGCCGATCTCCACGGAACTGACGCGCAAAGTGGACATCATCGCGCCGGGCATTGCTGCACGTCAGCCTGTCAAGGAACCCATGCAGTTCGGCATCAAGGCGGTTGACGCCATGATCCCAGTCGGCCGTGGTCAGCGTGAGCTCATCATCGGCGACCGCAAGACGGGAAAAACCGCCATCTGCATCGACGCCATCATTAATCAGAAACAATACTGGGGCACGCCTGACGCGATGGTCTGCATCTACGTCGCGGTCGGCCAGAAAGATTCCACCGTTGCAGGCGTCGTGGAGACACTTCGCAAGTACGGCGCGATGGATTACACCATCGTCGTTGTCGCAGGCAGTTCCGCTTCTGCGCCGCTGCAGTACGTCGCACCGTATGCCGGCTGCGCAATGGGTGAGTATTTCATGTGGCAGGGGAAGAACGGCAAGACCCCAAAGCACGTGCTCTGCATTTACGACGATCTCTCCAAGCAGGCCACTGCATATCGACAGCTTTCGCTGTTGCTACGTCGTCCGCCCGGGCGTGAAGCCTACCCCGGCGACGTGTTCTATCTCCACTCGCGTCTGCTCGAGCGCGCCACGAAGCTTTCAGATGAAAACGGCGGCGGTTCGCTGACTGCGCTTCCAATCATCGAAACACAGGAAGGCGACGTTTCCGCATACATCCCCACGAACGTGATTTCGATCACCGACGGACAGATTTACCTCCAGCCCGAGCTTTTCGCGGCCGGCGTACGGCCCGCGATCAACGTCGGCATCTCGGTTTCGCGCGTCGGCGGCAACGCACAGATCAAGGCTATGAAGGAAGTTGCCGGTTCGCTGCGACTCGACCTTGCGGCGTATCGCGAACTCGAAGCCTTCGCGCAGCTCGGCACGGAACTCGATCCCGCCAGCCAGCGACAGCTTGATCGTGGAGCCCGCATGGTGGAACTGCTCAAGCAGGGCCAGTACGCGCCGTTCGAAGTCATCGACCAGTGCATTTCGCTGTTCGCAGCGTCCAAGGGATTCCTGGACAGCCTGCCGCTGCCGCAGGTCAACGCCTTTGAGCGCGACTTGCTCGAGTACTTCCGCACCACCAAGAAGGAGTTGCGGCAGAAACTGGTTGCTGCCAAGAGCTTCAAGGGGATTGATGACCAGTTCATCGCCGCCTGCAAGGACTTCAAGGCGGGTTGGAAACCCAAGTAAGCCTTCCATTCAAAACGGGAAACAAAAAAGAAACCCGAGGTCATGCTCGGGTTTCTTTTTTCATTCACATCTCTTCGCCCCGCGCAATTCATCCCTAT
>DASZQE010000009.1:0-1940 GCA_035550175.1 Phycisphaerales bacterium
TCAGCTTCGTGCTGATGCTGCTGCTGGGAATGGCGATCGCGGCACAACTGCCGGTCGTGGTGATGCTACTTGGGTGGATCGGCATGGTGACGCCGGAGTTTCTGCGGAAGAACCGGCGGTATGCACTGTTCCTGACCGCGGTGGCGGCGGCCGTGATCACGCCGACGGGCGATCCGTTTTCGCTTCTTTTGTTGTGGGTTCCGCTGTACGGGTTATATGAACTCGGCCTGATTCTGCTGGTGCTGGCACCTGCGCACGCGGTGGCGGAAGGGCGAGTCATCAGCAGAATCTGGAGGCGATCGGGGTCTGATAAATCCGGCAATCGCGCCTCGAAATCGACCCGAACGTCACAGATGAATCGTCCAGTGGCACGAGGATCATCTTCGGAGGATGAGGCGAATCGCCGGACCGATGCAGAGGAAGGCGACGAATGAGACGCACCGGGCGTTTTCATTGTCGGGAGAAAGACATCGGACGAAGATCATTGCGATCTGCGTCTCGAAGGCGGAGACTACGCACTATGGCCGAACTGCGGCTGGCCCAGAGACTTCCTCACGGCGTGAGCGAGACGGACGTGCAGATGATGCAGCGTGCGATCAGTCTTGCGCACAAGGCGGCAGCGATCGGCGAAGTGCCCGTCGGCGCGGTGATCTATCGCGGGTCGAAGATCATTGCCGAGGCGTACAACCTGCGTGAATCGACGAAGGATCCTGTGGGGCATGCTGAGCTTGTGGCGATCAGCAAAGCAGGCAAGGTGCTGGGTGACTGGCGGCTGACGGGATGCTCGCTGGCGGTGACGCTGGAGCCGTGCCCGATGTGCGCCGGTGCGCTGGTGAACTCGCGCGTTGAGCGGGTGATTTACGGCTGCACCGATCCAAAGGCCGGCGCGTGCCACACGCTGTACAAGATCACGAATGACAAACGGCTGAATCACGAGGCCGAAGTGATCGGCGGCGTTCTGGCGCCGCAGTGCAAGGCGCTGCTCAAGGGGTTTTTCCAGGAGCGACGGGAAATCAACAAGACTCGCAAGGCGGCAGCGGGCTGAAAAATCGCTTTGCTGCGCCTACGATCGGGCCATGCAATCGCCTGACATTCGCCTGAAAAACAGCCCGAATATTCAACTGGTCTGCTTTGATCTCGGCGGCGTGCTGCTGCGCATCTGCAGGACATTTGATGAGGCCGCGAGACGAGCGGGTGTTGCAGTGCATCCTGATACGCCGAATGAGGCTGCGGACATTCAAGCCCGTGCGGAGATATCGGAGGCCTATCAGCGCGGGCGAATCACGACGGATGATTTTGCGTTGCTGATCCGCAAAGGGTTCGGCAATGTGTACACGGTGGAGGAACTGCTGCGCATTCATGATGCGTGGATCATCGAGGAGTATCCCGCCATCGCTTCGCTGATCGATGCGATTCATGATGCGGGCGTGCGAACGGCTGCACTGTCAAACACCAATGAACGTCACTTCAATCTGTTCTCGCAGTTTCCATCGCTAAGCAAGCTGCAGGCGATCCATGCGTCGCATCATCTTGGATTGCACAAGCCGGAAATGGAGATCTATCGAGAGCTTGAGCGGCGAACGGGCGCCACGCCGGAGGGAATCCTGTTTTTTGATGATCTGCCGGAGAACGTGGCGGCAGCGCGGGAGGCCGGATGGCGGGCAGTGCAGATTGACCACACCGGAAACCCGGCGAAGCAGATGAGCGAAGCGCTGAAGGAGCACGGGGTGAGTGAAGCGGCGAAGGCCGCGCTGGCGTGAATCATTCCAGAGAATCGGATTCGTCTTCAGCCGCTGAGTCACTTTTCATGATCTCGCGCAGGACGATGGTTGCGTATGCGCCGCGAGGAAGATCAAACGCGACGCGAATGTATTCGCCATGCTCGTCGGCTCCACCTTCAATCTGCGGATTGCGCACGGGCACGCGCAAGGGGCGGCGCG
>DASZQE010000010.1:0-6734 GCA_035550175.1 Phycisphaerales bacterium
TGATTCGCACGAAGAAGGGCCAAGCCGTGGTGATAGCGGACACCTGCGCAACAGAGGAGCCGATCCTCGATCTGAGCGTACTCCTGTGACGCACGATCGAATCTCCGATCGCGCGTCAGAGCGTCGGCCTTCACGAGACCGGTGTAGAGGCGATCGAGACGAGTCGGGCAGTCGTGGTCAACGGGCTCGCGGGGAGAGGAGAGCCGGCGGCTGCAGCGCACCGGGCTTGTGCCAATAGGCGGGGAGCTCTGAAGAGGGGTCGGCGGGATATGCCATCTCGCTGGAAGCGACCATCTGCTCGTAGTACATGATCTTTGCGGCGACGATCCACCACAGGAAAGGTTCCGGGAAGGAGAGTGAGCCTTCCTTGCAACTGAGGAAATAGGAATTGACGCATTCGGCGAGCAGAACGGCAACAACGGATCGGAGGCAGGGATCGTCCTTGTAGATTGCGAAGAGGCGTCGGGAATTTCGGAACATTATTACGACCATCGCGATAAAAATGGTTCCGCCGACAAGTCCGAGCTCAAGGAAGATTTCGGCGGTGACGTTGTGAACATACTGGACATGTGCGTTGGGCGCGATGGCGGCATACGCCTGGGTTCCCAAACCGAAAAGCCATTTGTGGGGTGATTTCAGGTAGAGCGCGAACAGCTCCATGACGTTATCAAGTCGGAGCGTGGTGTCCTGCAGCATCCGGTAGACATCCCATCGTTGCTGATTCTGGGAACCAACGAAAATATAGAAAACCAGTACCAGCGCAAAGGTGAGAATTCCCAAGCCAATCATCATGGCGAAGAACTGGCCAACGGATTTGAGTTGTCGAGAGACGGGGAAGAAGAGAATGCCTGTGATACCTGCGGCAAGCACCTGACCGCGTGAACCGGACCCGATGGCGAGACCGAATCCGGCGAAGAAGGCACAAATGCGAATTGCCGTGAAAATAAATGATGGCTTGGGCGGACGAATGAGGGCAGCGACGAGGGCGATGAAAGAACCCATTTCGGCGAGAGCAAGAGGATTCGAGGCGTCCGCGACGCCGTGTCCCGCCATAGATATATCAAGTCGGAGACGACCTGAGTAATAAGAAGAGTGTGGATTGGCAATAATGAAGAGGGCGATGATGGAGCCGAGAACCATGACGCCCGTGAGCATGCGGCGGAAGTCATGTACGCCGGTAATAAGCAGAGGGAAGAGAATCAGATAGGTCAGAATGTAGGGCAACATCTTCCGGAATGAGTCCAGCGCGATTGACTGAGCGGGAGTCCAGATGATGCTGAGCGCCCACAGAATATAGAGGGCAGCGATCAGAAAGCTCATGGGATTCTTGTAGCCGAGCGTCATCGGCTCCATTCGGAACATCCGGGAGGAGATGCCGAAGAGCGCAAGACAGCCGATGAGGACATTCACGAGCCAGCTATACGTTGAGAAAATCGGCACGTAGACCTGGAGCAACTGCTCCAAGGGGATCATGACGACGATGAGGATGAATGCCCAATGAGGGCGCCACAGAAGATAGAGAAAGCCTGCAACGCAACCTATGGCAATGATGATGAAGAAGGCTTGCTGCATATCTGGTTGCGAGACGGAAGGAAGCGGGAGGAGAAGGTACGAGGAACGAAGTGAACGTGTTCAAAAATCGGAGGTCAGATGAGGATTATCGGCAGAGCACGCCATGAGAATTGGGAAAGGACGATTCCCACGAAAAACGGGCCAAAAGTATAGGCGAAGAGGCTCGTTGCGGCCGACCAATCGCCCGCATTCCCACAGACGGCCCATCATTTCGTCTGATGAATGAAGGAGAATTCCTTTCCAACCGGCGAAACGGCGAAGAGTCGAAAACCGAGTGAATTCAGAGTCGCAAGGGCTTCGCGGACAGCGGCAAGATCGGCTCGATTGCCGATTCGATGATGAAATTCAATCAAAAGCTGGCGTATGGGAATTTTGAGGTTGGGGAGGTCTCGAATGACTGCGAGTTCGGCACCCTCGATGTCCATTTTGAGAAGGTCGATGTGATCGTGATTCAATTTGTCGAGGATTGTAGAGAGGCGAAACACCGGCGCATCAATTTCAATAGAGGAACCGGAGGCATCTCGCGGACCTTGGTGATCCACCATTGAGAATGAAACGAAGTCAGCACGAGGAAGCGTGAAGTGTGCGACGCCGTCGTACTCCGCTAACCCATACTCGTGCATGATGAAGTTGGGAGGAAGCGTCTGGGATTTGACCCATTGAATCGATTTCGGAGTCGGGTCAAAGGCGTGAACGGCGAGGTTGAACCGTGAAATAAGGGCGAGGTCGAACGAAATGTCCTGGCCGACGCCGACGGAGTAGACAGTGGAAGAGGCGGAGAGATTGGTCGGACAAACATTCCATCCGCCATATTCGGAACCGAGGAATTCAGATGCGCAACGGGTCTGGAGGGGCGTGCGCAGGTCTTGTCCGAGCACCTGGTGCATCGAACGTCGGGCGCGGCGAAGAAAGGTGGTAAAGGAGGTCATTGGAGATCAACAGTCTACGACACGGTTCATCCATACATGCATGTTGAGAACATCAAGAACGAAACTCATGCAGGAAGAGGCGTGCCGCGAGCGCGAAGCTGATCGAGAACATTGGAGATGATTCGATCGTATCCGAGCCAGCGGGCGGCCTCTTCAAGAGACCGGCGGAAGGCGAGCCGTTGCGGAGGCGTCGTGTGGGAAGAGATTGAGGATGCGGCTTGAAGGAGTGCGCGAGTGAGGTCGGATTGATCGGAAGGCAAGAAGAAGACGCCTTGATCAGGACGAGTGATGAGATGGTTGAGCGAACCATCATTGGGAAAACAGGCCACAAGGCCGGTGCCGAGCGATTCCTGGCAAGAAATGGACGCACGACCGAACACGGCAACGTCAGCAGCGTTGTAAACCTTCGACAGACGATCCCGCTGGGCGAAGGGTTCCTTGATGAAGCGATCAGGAAACGGTGATGCTGCGATGAGGCTTGAAACTTCACGCGAGACATCGACGTGATCCGGCTGCTCACTGAAGCCAATGAGAACAGCACGAAGGTCAGCGTTTCGGTGCATGGCCTCGACCATTGCGCGGAAAATCATGGCGATGTACGGGCCCTTGACGGCTGTGAACGCTGATGAGACGGCGACGAGGACATGCTGCGGCTGGAGATTCCAGGAGGCGCGGAGGGATTCACGGACAGCGGGATCGAAGTGAAAATGATCGGGTGAAAAACCCAGGGGCATATCGATGAGGCGAGATCGGGCGTCGGCACGCTGAGCAGGGTTTCGAATGAGGCGAAGGATGATTTCGCGGGCCTGGGGGGTGTTGCCGATGATGAGCGCACTGCGGCGACACATGATGCGGATGGGACCGCCTCGATAGAAAGCAAACGCGAGCGCCCAGGCGCGCTGCTGAAGCGTGATGCCGGGCTTGCGCCAGTCGAATTCGTGCATGCCGAGGTTTTCGGAGTACGTCGAGATGAGAGGAATGGAGGCAAGATGGCGGGATTTTGCGACGGGGAGAGAGAACAGCTTGTCGCCGCAGACAATGATGAGATCGGGGTTGAATTGCTCAACGAGGGGCACGAGACCACGCGATTTGTAAGTTCCGCGCGGAAGAAACCGCGTGGCGACAGTCTGTGTTTCAAAGGTGCCGAACGGACCGGTGATGGGGGTCGGCGGAGTGGTTGATTTGCCGGCGAAAATGATGCGGACTGCATGGCCGGCCTTGGCGAGCTGCTCAGCCCAGACGTTTTCCTGGTATGAGCGGTTGGGGATGAAGCTGGGGCCGAGGAGCGCGACGCGCATGGGCGGGAGTATAGGAAAGTCTGCGAGTCAGTACGGCCATTTGCGGAGAATCAGGAATCATCGCGAAAGTGGAATGTTCGCTCGTCAGGAGTCGCCGGGGCACCGGGCGCGGAGGCGGACTGGTGATTGTGAAGGAAGCTGAGGCGGCGCTCGGCAGCGGCATCACGATTGGAGGAGGATGGCTGGGAGCTGCTGGAACCGGCGGAATTCATGGGTGAATCCGACATTGGCGCGGTGTCAGACATCGGGTCGTCAGATTGACGGGGCGCGGTCGGCTCTTCGGGATCTCGATCACGGCGTTGTTGAGGCGTGTTGAGTTTTTCGCGCAAGGCGGATTGCTGATCCGGCGTGAGATCATCCCAGATTTTCTGCTGGTAGTCTTCGAGTTTGGGTGCGGAGGATTGCAATGCCTGAAGCTTGTCAGCGAGAGAGCGATCGGGCTTGCCTGATTCGCGTGAGGCGTTGTATCGGTCACGGAGAGACTTGAGTTCATCATTGTGGGCTGCGAACCAGTCGTTGCGAGCGGTGTTCCAATCCTGGATGACGGATTTGATTGCGCTGTCCTGCTCCGGCGCGAGGTCTATGGTGCGAAGTGCGCGAATCCAACGCTGCATTGGAAGGGCTTTGTTGCGCTGGTCGGCAACTTGATTCTGCGGCCCCATGCGGGACACTTCGGAGGTGGCGGTGTTCTCCACTGAAGGACCTGCGAGAAGATCCGGCTGCGAAGCGGGCTGGGAAGCCGGAGGCGCAGCCGATGAGCGTCCACCGGAAAGAAGGACCATCGCAGAGATCAGAGCGAGAACGACGGCCACGGTTCGCGGGGCGGGTTGTTTCATGCAGAGGAACCTTTCGCACGAGCAAAGCGGCTGGGCTGCCAAAGAGGAAACGCGAGAAAATGACAAAGTATTGCGTGCATATGGGCAGCGATTGAGGAGGAATCGGCAACGAGCGGTTCAAAGTGACCGCAGAATCGCATAGGCTTGGGATTCAGAGTTGAGAGGGTGTACACGAGGACGTGCATGGCGATTACGGAAGCGCAAGTTCGAGCGGCATTGGCGACGGTGATGGACCCTGATCTGCACAGAGATCTGGTGAGCCTGAACATGGTGAAGGGAGTTCGGATTGAAGGGGAGAGGGTAGGCGTTGCGATCGAATTGACGACGCCGGCGTGCCCAATGAAGGACAGGATTCGCACGGACATTGAGAGCGCGATCAAAACGGCAGCAAAGGCGAATGGGGCCAGCGTGACGGAAATCAGTGTGGATTTTTCAGCGGATGTGCGGAAATTGAATGAGAAGGCGAAGGACAAGGAACACGTGCTGCCGGGCGTGAAGCACGTGATCGCAGTCGGTGCGGGGAAAGGGGGCGTGGGGAAATCGACGGTTGCGGTGATGGTGGCGGTGGGATTGGCGAGGCTGGGCGCAAAGACGGGACTGCTTGACGGGGATATTTACGGCCCGAGCATGCCGACGATGCTGGGGCTTGATGACGTGATGGCGCGAGCGGAGGGAAGCACGCTGATTCCATTTGAGGCGCATGGGATCAAGGCGATGACGATCGGGAAGCTGGTTGATCCGGAGAAGGCGTTGATCTGGCGCGGACCGATGGCGCATGGGGCGTTCAAGCAGCTCGCGCTGCAGACAGATTGGGGAGATCTGGATTATCTGGTGGTTGATCTGCCGCCGGGCACGGGCGATGTACCGTTGAGCTTGGCGCAACTGCTGCCTTTGACGGGCGCGGTGGTGGTATGCACGCCTCAGAAAGTGGCGCAGGATGATGCGAAGCGTGCGGTGCGAATGTTCCAGCAGCTTGGGGTGGACGTGCTGGGGATCGTCGAGAACATGTCGTACTTTGTGGGAGATGACGGGAAGGAGTATGACATTTTCGGACGAGGCGGTGCGGAGGCCATGGCGGCGAAAATGAACCTGCCGTTTCTCGGCGCGATTCCGATTCACATGAGCATGCGAGAGAATTGCGACAAGGGGAGACCGCTGGACCATTGGAAGATCAATGCAGGCGTCTCGAAGATGCTCGACGGGATGTGCGAGCGTCTGGCATCACAGATTTCGATATTGACGATGGGCGGACGGATGCAGCAGCCGACACTCAGCATTCGATAATGGAAGTATTGAACGTCACATGTGATTGGAGGATCAGAGAGGCGCGGGCGGCGGATGCAGGCACATTGCGCGAATTGATGGAACGGACATTTCGCGCGACGTATGGTCATCTTGCGGAAGCGGAAGACATGGAGTTGCACGTTGCGGAGGCGTTTGCCGAGGACGTGCAACTGCGGGAAATATGCGATACGCAGATGAAGACGCTGCTGATGGAATCGGGGGATGAATTGATCGGATTTGCGCAAGTGCGCACCGGGACGACGGCGGAATGCGTGCGAGGCGAGCGGCCCGTTGAACTGTGGCGGATTTATCTTGAGAAGACGTGGCAGGGCCGCGGGGCTGCACGCCTATTGATGGCGGAAGCGAAAGCGGTTGCGAGGGCATGGGATGGGAAGACGATGTGGCTGGGAGTCTGGGAACTGAATCCGAGGGCGATGCGGTTCTATCGGAAGTGCGGATTCAAGGTGTGCGGAGAGCACACGTTCCGATTCGGGCGTGAAGATCAGGTCGATCTGGTGATGACATGCGAACTTTGAGCAGGCGAGAAGGGAATACCCGGGCGCAAGCGAGGTCTGAGAGGGGGTACAATGAGTATTTGCGAGATCGGATGAACTCTATACGGAAGAAGGAATGCATGATGCTGCGTTGCGTGAAGCGAGCGATTGTGACTGGAGCGGCGGCGCTGATGCTGATGGGTTCAGCGAGGGGGCAGGGCACCCAGAGCTATGAAGTGAAGCTGGATCGCGCACAATCAGTGGGCGAGGTCTACACGATCGCGGCTGAGGCGACGCAGAACTTCACATCAGAGACGTATG
>DASZQE010000011.1:0-2082 GCA_035550175.1 Phycisphaerales bacterium
AATGCCGTTGAGGTTGCAATCCTGGCTGATACCGAGGGTGATATCGCAGGAGTCGGCGATGAGGTCCATATTGCAATCGTCTTCGCAATTGTCAGGAATGCCGTTAAGGTTGCAGTCGGGCTGCGATTCGCAGACATCGCCGATGCCATTGTTATCGCAGTCTTCCTGACCGGGGTTGAAGGTGGAGGGGCAATTGTCGGTGGTGTCGGGGATACCGTCGCCATCCTGATCGCCGGGGCATGGGCCATCGCATGCGTCGCCGATCCCGTTGTCATCGCAGTCAGCCTGCGTGGGGTTGGCATTGGATGGGCAGTTGTCAGTGCCGTTGGGGATGCCGTCACCGTCTGAGTCCTGAAGACCAGATGTGACATAGATGTCATCAATGCCGATCCATTCGTCGGCACCTGCGGCATCGGTGGTGAGAATACGAATTTCCACGAGAGGCTGGTTGTTCACAGCCGCGGGCAACGTGGAAATGACGATTGTTTTTTGGGTGGCAAGATTCGGTCCGGAGGAGGCGTCAGCCACAAAACCCATGCGGGCATTTGAGAAGTTGCCGGACGCGCCGATGCGATATTGAACTGCGATCGGCTGGACGGAGTTGTTTGACGATCCGTCGATGTCTCGAAGTCGGCAACTGAACGTGACGTTGGTGGCTCCGGTGCAATTGAGGTGAAGAAGAATAAAGGGAGCCTTGGCGGTGCTGGACCCTTTGATGGCGACCACAGGATTTGCGATTGCAAATTCAGTCACGCCGCCAGTATTGAAAGTATCGGGGTTCGCCTGATTCGCGTTCACATCGACAGGCGTTCCAGTGCCATCAGCGACAACAGTGGTGGGGTCAACGCCAGTTCCGGATGCCAATCCATCACCGCGATACCCGATGATGCCGGGCACGCCGCTCCAGTCATCACTGGTGGTGATCAGGCTGGTGTTGCTCCAGTTCTGTGAGAACGGAAGCGTTTGAGGGGTGTTGTTGGCGAACGCTGAGACAGCGGTCAGAAGTGTGACCGGCGCCATCAGAAGCGCTGCACGTGGGAATCGAGAATCCTTCATCTTTCCTAAGCTCCTGGGTGAAAACGCAATGCGAAAATATCTCTATGTGCGTCGACGTGAGCGACATCGCTGAGCAAGCCGATCTCTGGGGAGGCTGAAGCCACACCCCGGAATCATGATCCAAGACAATCATGAAACAAAGATGACGGCTGACGCAGAATGTTGCTGCACAAGCAGTTTACAGGGGGAGGTACATCGGGCAACGGGTAAATTCGGCGAAAGGCGAACCTTTAACGCGATTCACACGGGGCAACACAATCTCAATAAAAGCCAACATGGATGAGAAATACATATCCAGTCGAGATATTCGGGCTTGCAAAAACTCCCCATTTTGACGATTGGTTGTTGTTCGGACACAACAAGCAAAAAAAAAAGAGCGGACACACAGTCCGCCCTTTTGAATCACGGCAACAAAGCGAGTTGAGAATCACTTCATCGGTTCATCGATATCTTTTGCGCCGGCCGCCTTGGTCGGTGTTTCACTGACTGCGACGGCCGTGGTCATCGGCCGCAGGAAGATCTCGACACGGCGATTTTCACGCGAGCCGCCGTGGGCAGGATTGGATACCACCGGGCGGTATTCACCAAAGCCGGCGACCTCAAAGCGATCTGCGGATACGCCATCCTTCACGAGGGCATCACGAACCGAGATTGCGCGATGCACGGAGAGGTGGACATTCGTGGGATGCTTGGCGCGAGTGCCGGCGTTGGAGATGGGCACATTGTCGGTGTGGCCGACAACGTCAACTTCGAAGCCGCGGGCGTTGCTGCTGTTGAGAATCTTTGCAAGGGTGACGAGCGTGCTCTGCGCGGAGGAGTTGAGCGCATCGGATCCGAGGTCAAAGGTGAAGTCGCTGGCGAAGCGGAGCATGCCGCGTTTTTCATCGAACGTGAGCACATCGGGATATGCGGCAGCCAGTTCACGAAGCGCCTGGGCGACATCATCGGGAAGCGGGCCCATCGCCATATTGGCGACGTTCTTCATCATCGCGTCATACTTTGACGCAAGGTTTTTCATGTCGGCTT
>DASZQE010000012.1:0-4316 GCA_035550175.1 Phycisphaerales bacterium
TGAAGTGCCGGAGATCGGGAAGCTGTGTCACTCGAAAGATGTGATTTTTCACACCGATGCGACGCAGTGGGTGGGGAAGATGCCGACGAATGTTGAGCGGGACAATATTGATCTATTGAGCTGGAGCGGGCACAAGATTTACGGGCCGAAGGGTGTGGGTGCGTTGTATGTGCGGAGGAAGAAGCCGAGGGTTCGGCTGGAGGCGATCATTGACGGGGGCGGGCATGAGCGCGGAATGCGGAGCGGCACGCTGAATGTGCCGGGGATTGTGGGGTTCGGGAAGGCGTGCGAATTGTGCGGCGCGGAGATGGACAAAGATGGGGCGCGGCTGCTGAAGCTGCGGAAGAAGATGGAGAAGGAATTGACGGGGCGAATGGAAGTGGTGCAGATCAACGGGCATGCGGAGCGGAGGCTGCCGCACTTGACGAACATGAGCTTCGGGTTCGTGGAGGGGGAGAGCCTGCTGATGGGGATCAAGGAAATTGCGTGCTCAAGCGGAAGCGCATGCACGAGCGCGAGCCTGGAGCCGAGCTATGTGCTGAAGAGTTTGGGCGTGGGGGATGAACTCGCGCACAGCAGTTTGCGGTTGAGCCTGGGACGATGGACGACGGAGGAGGAAGTGGATTACGTGATCGAGCACATTGCAAAGGCAGTGGAGCATCTGCGGAAGCTGAGCCCGCTGTATGACTTGCACAAGGAAGGGATCGACATCAGCAAGATTGTGTGGCAGTCGCATTGATTTGACGGTGTGGGGTGCGAAGATTGAAGTATGAGTTTTGATGTTTCGGGGGCAGGAGTGAACCATGGCGTACAGCGACAAAGTGATAGATCATTACAACAATCCACGGAATGTCGGGAGTTTCGGCGCATCGACGGACGTGGCAACGCGGAAGGACATCGGCGTGGGCATCGTGGGTGCGCCGGAGTGCGGCGACGTGATGCAACTGCAGATCAAGGTGAACCAGGACACGGGGGTGATCGAGGACGCGAAGTTCAAGTGCTTCGGGTGCGGGAGCGCGATCGCGAGCAGCTCGCTGGCGACAGAGTGGATCCGCGGGAAGACGGTGGATGAGGCGCTGGAGTTGAAGAACACGGCGATCGTTGAGGAGTTGAGTCTGCCGCCGGTGAAAATTCACTGCTCGGTGCTGGCGGAGGATTCGATCCGCACGGCGATCAACGATTACAAGAAGAAAAACGGCCTGCTGAAGGAGGCTGAAGCAGCCAAGGCAGGGCATTGAACGAGGGCGGCGTGCAGTGCGTAGAATATGAAGGTTGGACTGACTGGAGATCATGAACATGCCGGTAACGGTGACAGAACGAGCGGCGCGGGAAATTCACAGGATCATTCTGGAGCAGGAGCTTGATCCGGAAAAGGTGCGGTTGCGCGTGGGGGTGAAGGGCGGCGGATGCAGCGGGTTCAGCTATCTGCTGGATCTGACCGAGACACAGAAGGACACGGATGAGGAGTGGGTGACGACGTATGACATGGGCACATCGACGGGCACTGCGAAGGCGGTGAAAGTCGGCGGATGCGGAGATGGGTGCGGATGCGGACATTCGCATGAAGATGCGGGGCATTCGCACGGCGAAACACACGGGCACATGAACGGGAATGGATCTGCGACAGCGGTGAAAGAACCGCAAATCGGCGGACAGTTTTCGTTGAAGGTGATTTGCGACCCGAAGAGTTATCTGTATCTCAACGGGACGAACATTGATTACAAGGAAGAGATCATGGGTCGCGGGTTCGTGTTCAACAATCCGAACGCGACGAGCAGTTGCGGATGCGGCAGCAGTTTTTCGGCGTAAGCGAGGAACAAGAAGCCAGAATTCAGAACAGAGATTCAGACCCCGCGAGCGATCGCTGGGTTTTGTTTTGCGCTGTCGGACGGGTCAATTCGTGAATCGGCGGACGATGATGGTATCGTTCTGGCCCCCGAAGCCGAAGGAATTGGAGAGACAGGTATCGACTTTGCAGGCGCGGGCGGCGTTGGGGACATAGTCAAGGTCGAGGTCGGGATCAGGCTCGCGCAGGTTGGTGGTGGGGGGGAGCATGTTGTGCTGAATGGCGAGGGCGCAGGTGATGAGTTCGACTGCGCCGGCGGCGGCGATGAGATGACCCATCATGGATTTGATGGAGGACATGGGAATCCTGGGCGCGTTGTCCTTGAAGATGGTTTTGACGGCGAGGGTTTCGACGGAATCGTTTTCCTTCGTGCCGGTGCCATGCGCGGAGATGTAGTGAATGAGCGGACGACCATCGGGGCCGAGCGCGAGCGGGTCGATGCGGGCATCGGCGAGCGCAGCGGCGATGGCGGATGCGGGGCCCCGGCCTTCGGGGTGCATGTCGGTGATGCGGAAGGCGTCGGCGGTCGAGCCGAAGCCGATCATTTCAGCGAGGGGCTGGGCGTTGCGGGCGCGGGCGTGATCGAGGGTTTCGAGGATGACCATGCCGGAACCCTCACCCATAACGAAGCCTGCGCGAGTGCGATCGAAAGGGCGGGAGGCGTGGAGCATGTCGTCGTTGATCTGCGAAAGGGCGGTGAGGCGGTTGAAGCCTGTGACGCCGAGCGGATGAAGCATGGTGTGAGTTCCGCCGGTGAGCATGACATCGGCTTCGCCGCGGCGGAGGATGTCCATGGCTTCGCCGACAGCCTGTGTGGAGGCAGCGCAGGCGGTGAGGCAGTTGCAGGCGGGACCGCGGATGTTGAATTCGCGCGCGAGATGCGCGAGGGGCATGTTGGATTCCTGCTCGATTTCGCGCACGGGCGTCATGCAGGCGAGGGCTTCACGAGCCCAGTTGACGGCATTGACGCGATTGGCGGATTCATCCCAGCCGGCGATGTTGGCACGGGCATAGTTGTCGAAATCGAGGACGCCTTCACCTGCGCCAAGATAAAGACCGATGCGGCGAGGGTTGATGGAGGCGGATTTGTTGAGTCCGGATTGGTTCCAGGCCTGACGGGCGGCGCCGAGTGCGAACTGGACGTTGAGGCCGGCATCGGCGTGGATGGCGGGGTCGGTGACGAAGGGGCGGAAGTCGTAGTTGCGGATCTGGGCGGCGAAAGTGGTGGGGAAGGTGGAGGCGGCGAAGCGGTCGATGCGCGAGACACCGGAGGCTCCGGAAGTGAGTTTCTGCCAGACTGTGGCGAGGTCGAAGCCGAGGGGCGTGATCCAACCCATGCCGGTGATGACGATGCGGGGGTGTGAGGACATGAAGGGGGGATTGTAGGAGAAAGGGGAGGGGAGGAAAGAAAGGCACAAAGCAGAACGAAGGCAAGAGCAGAAGGCGATAGGCAATTAGGAAGAAATATATCTGCACGCGCCATCCTCGCGGAGCTTCGGACTGGTGCATGGCGCCTTCAAAGTGATTCAGGCACGAGATGGTGGGTTTCGCAAAGCCTCAACCCACCCTACGTTTGAGAATTCATTTGGCGTCGAGGGCGGACTGGATGATGGAGGAGAGTTTTTCTTCCTGTTTTTCGTCGTAGCCTGCGGCGTGGTAGAGGACTTTGCCATCGCGGCCGATGAGGAAAAATTGCGGAAGCGGGCCGACGCCGTAGGGACCGATGACGTTCTCGCCGTTGAGGAGACAGGTGTAGGTGTAGTTTTTGGATTTCATGTACGCGGCTGGATCGCCGTTATCGTTGACGCTGAGGCCGAAGGCGACGAAATCCTGATCCTTGAATTTGTCATAGAGTTTCTGGATGCCGGGCATGGCGGCTTTGCAGGGCCCGCACCAGGTGGCCCAGAAATCCATGAGGACGACTTTGCCTTTGTATTGCGAAAGCGTGTGAGTGTTGCCGGAGGGATCTTTGGCGTCCCAGTCGGGCGCGACGTCGCCAATGCGGAGCTTGGCGTTGTCGAGAATGGAATCGAGGCCATCGGGTTTGCGCTCGGCGTAACCTTCAGGGATTTCGGGATTGAAGACGGATTGATCGATGTCGGGATTGGTTTTGAGATTTGTGATGGTGAATGTGCGGGTGATGGGGCCATCGGTTGCGGCAGAGCCGGCATGGAGCGGGGGGATTTCCGAAATGCGCTTGCGGAGGAGGAAATCCGATGCTGCGAAGTATTCGTGAATGGTGGCGTAGAGCGGGGTGGATGCAGGTGCGGATTTGTCGGCGGCGTCGGTGTCGGGATCGATCTTCTGCTTGATGATGATGTGGTGGCAGGTGACGCCGTCGATGTCTTCGGACTTTCCGAGTGTCGCGGTCATGCTGGAATCGGAGGACGGGATGGACGGCGTGGTGCCATTGATGAAGTAGGGTTCGAGAAGATAGAGGCCGATGTGATCTGCGGGTGCGTCTTCGGAT
>DASZQE010000013.1:0-12638 GCA_035550175.1 Phycisphaerales bacterium
GATGTTCGCGATCTTCATCAGCCGTCCGCAAATGATCGCGAAATCACCGTCTTCAATAATCGCCTCGCGGAAAACCCCGGCGCTGAACCGCCTGATCACGATCGCGCTCCGGCGCTGACCGGCGATGAGTTGCGGCAGCGACAGGAACAACAGATGCGCGACATGCAGACCTGGCACGAGACCGAGCGACAGCAGCTCGCCCAGGAGCAGCAGCGAGAGCTCGACAACCCGCCCGCAGGCATGACGCGCGAGCAGTTGATCCATCAGCAGGAATTGGAACGCCGCGATTTGGAGGTTGAGCACAACAGCCAGATCGAAACTCAGCGCCACGTCCACCAGCGCGAAAATGACCGTGACCGCGAACGCATCGACCGCACCCGCGAACGAGAACAACGCCCCGGCCACCATCGCGATCACTGATATCCATACCCTCTCCTTTTGAGAGGGGTGTGGTTCTTCTTCGGGAGAGCCGGGCCGCTGCGCGGCCCTGGCGCAGAATCACACTTCACTCGCTCGCATTCGCCGCGCCCTCCAAAGCCCAGGCATCACTTGCCTGGGTTCTTCTTCACAATCGTATAATCCCCATACCCCATCTCCCGCGCATTCCGCCTCAATTCGTGCGCCCAATCCCGACACGACGCGCGCACCAATACGACCATTCCTACATTCAGATTTCAACGTTGAGCCTGAACGCGCACAGGCTGTCAACACTACACTGCTCGCGAGTTTCTCTTCATCCGCAAAAGTCACGTCTGTAGGCGGATTCCACATCCGCAACGCTGCATATGCGCACACTTCTCAATTCTCAGTGCGCGAAAATCAACCCCCAACCTCGTTTTCAGTCCGGCTTCTCCGTTCGCTCTTGTGTGCCTGCCCGAAACAGTCCCGCGCGCATCTCGCCGTGAGCTGTTTCGAGTACGCAGCGCGCACAAAAGTGTGCAAAAACGTTTCGTCTCTCGTAAACTCAGCGATTCTTCATCGGAACATACGCCACGCAGTGCGGGCCTGTGTACTGCGCACGCGGACGAATCAGCTTGTTTCCGTCAAGCTGTTCAATGCAGTGCCCCGCCCAGCCTGCGATCCGGCTCATTGCGAACATCGGCGTGAACAGATCCAGATCCAGCCCCAGCGAGTGGTACGTCGTCGCGGAATAGAAATCCACGTTCGGGAAAATGCCCTTGGCGGCCACCGCTTCGTGCATGATTTCCTCGATTTTCCGGCTCATTTCATACAGTTTCTGATTGCCGGTGTCCTCAGCAAGCTGCTTGGAGAACGTCTTCAGGTACGTCGCGCGCGGATCGTACGCCTTGTACACGCGGTGCCCGAACCCCATCACGACTTCTTTCTTCGCGAGCTTGTCCTTGATGTACGCCTCGACTTTGTCCAGGCTGCCGATGTCATTCAGCATCACCATGACTTCTTCGTTCGCGCCGCCATGCAGCGGTCCCTTGAGCGTGCCGATGGCGGTGGTGATCGCGGAATACATGTCGCTCAGCGTGCTGATCGTCACTCGCGCAGCGAACGTGGATGCGTTGAGTCCATGATCCGCATGCAGGATCAGGCACACATCCAGCGCGCGTTCCATGGTTTCCGTCGGCTTCTCCCCCGTGAGCATCTTGATGAAGTTACCCGCAATGCTCATCGTCTTGGAGGGACGCACAAACGGCTTGCCTTTGCGGTAACGATCAAAACCCGCAATCAGCGCCGGGGTTTTCGCAAGCAGACGCACCGCCTTGCGGTGATTGGCTTCCGGCGAGCGGTCATCCACTTCCGGATCGAACATCGACAGCGCGGAGACCAGCGTGCGCAGTACGTGCATGGGCGCCGCGTCCTTCGGGCACTGTTTGATGAGTTTCTTCATCTCGCTCGGCAGGTCGTACTCCGCGCGGAGCGTGTTGGTGAATTCCTTGAGTTCGGACTTGGTCGGCAACTTGCGGTTCCACAGCAGGTACACGACTTCCTCAAATGTGCTGTTGCGTGCGAGCGCATCAATCTCGATGCCGACGTATTCGAGAACGCCCTTCTGCCCGTCAATGAAGGACATGCTCGTTTCCGCAGCGATGGTGTTCGCAAGACCTTTGTCGAACACGGGTGCAGGAGTTGCGGGCGTATTGTTCTGTTGAGACGGCGTGGTGTGTGGAGTGGTCATCATGGTAGTCATTTCAGCATCCCCTTTTCCCCCGCTTCAAAGCCTCGGCACTTTCTGCAACTGACATTGATTGCCGCACCGCATCCGCCCCCCGAAACCAGCATCGGCAGATTTTCATGCGGGCTTGCGATAGGCTCCGGAGTCCCACCGCATTATTTGGCCCCGCAAGTCATCATAGGGAATCACTCCCCGCGCTTCAATGAATGCTTTTGAGCCTGAAATTCCTGATGCAGATGCCCACCCGGCTTCCCTGCGGATTGCGGGCAGGCTGCTGATTGATCCGCATGAGGTTCCGCAACTCGGATGGCTGGATATTCACTCAGGACGAATCGCAGAGATTCACTTTGGAGAACCTGGGTTCAAGCCGGATTTCGGATCCGCAGACACGCTGATCACGCCCGGGTTCATTGATGCGCATATTCACCTGCCGCAGATGGATTCAATCGGCTGCGACGGTTATGAACTGCTTGAGTGGCTGGATCGCACAATCTTTCCCGCGGAAATCAAATGGAGTGACGAGTCCGTTGCGGATGCGCTCGCTCTGGCGGCGTACCGCAGGATGTTTCACGAAGGCACGCTCGGATTTGCCGGATATCTGACGAGTCACCTGCACAGCGTGGTGGCGGCGGTGCGTGCAGCGCACCAGCTTCCGTTGCGAGCAATCGCAGGACAGGTTTTTATGGATCGCAACGGGCCTTCAGAATTGCTCGGGCACGATCTTGCACGATTGGCAGTGAGCGCACGCGGACGGTTCACAGCGAGCGTCAATCCGCGCTTCGCGGTGAGCTGCACGGATGATCTGCTGAGTCGAGCCTCGCGACGTGCAAAAGTCGCGGCATCCCCCACGTCTTCACATCAAGACGGCGCGTTCATTCAGACGCATCTTGCGGAATCTCGCGGCGAATGCGAACTGGTCGCCGCACTTTTTCCGGACGATGCGAACTACACGGCGGTGTACGATCGCCACGGATTGCTCACGCCGAAAACACTGCTTGCTCATTGCGTGCATCTGACGCCAGCGGAATGGCAACTCATCGCTGTGCGCAGATCAGTCGCCGTTCACTGTCCGACTGCGAACCTTTTCCTGAAATCAGGTATTTTTGAATATTCAACCGCGCATGAACGAGGCGTGCGGCTTGCGCTGGGGAGCGATGTGGCGGCGGGACCTGACGTCGCCATGCCCAGAGTGGCCCGCGCGATGATCGAGAGTGCAAAAGCGCGCGCCATGCTGACACAGAGCCCATCGCATATCCCGACACCCGCTGAGGCATGGTCCATGATCACACACGGAAATGCAGACGCCTTGGGGTGGACGGATTCCGGACGAATTGATGTCGGCGCGTGGGCGGACTTGCTTCTCCTGAGGTGTCCGTTTGATCCGGATGATTCGGACCTGATCGGCCGGCTGCTGTACACATGGACATCGAAATACATTGAAACGCGGATACTTGCGGGCGTGCCCAGGCCGGCGACCACGTGATTTCACGTGTTCGGCACAACTTCCATCACCTTCACCAGCCGACACATCCGTCGCCTTGCACTACACTCAAGCGAGGAGAAGCAGTTCATTCAGCGTTTTCTCACGCCTGAATGAACGGCATCAGGCATGTTCATTCCGCTTCGCACTGATCGATTGCCGAAACGCAGACCCGTGGTGGTCGAGAGCCTGATCGCGCTCAACACGATTGTGTACATGATCATGGTGGGCGGAGCGCGTGCGCAATGGTTCGATCTGCAGAAGTTCGTGAATGCCTCCCAGTTCGATCCCGAGCACATTCGCATCTACCAACTCTTCACGTACCAATTCATTCACGATCCCGGCTCGATCTGGCACCTGGTGTTCAACATGCTGGGGTTGTGGGTGTTCGGATGTGCGGTGGAATCACGGCTCGGCAGAGCCGGATTTCTATGCTTCTATCTGCTTGCGGGAGCCTTTGCCGCGCTCGCGCATAGCCTGATTGAAAGCGCGCCGGTGATCGGCGCGAGCGGAGCGATCTCGGGAGTCATCGGGGCGTTTCTGGCCTTGTTCCCGCGAAGCAATACGGTCGTGTTCTACCTGTTCACATTCAGCGTGATGTCAATTCCGAGCCTGTGGTTCATAATGTTCTACATTGCCATTGATGCTGTGCGACAGGTGAGCTCATTCCTCGGGCCGTTCACAAATCACGTGGCGTATGCGGCGCATCTCGCGGGTTATTTCTACGGATTCTGGTTCGCGTTCGCACTGCTGGGCCTGAAGATCGTGAAGCGGGAAGAGTTTGACGCCTTCTATCTTTTCAAGCAGATGCGACGGCGAGCTGCGCACCGAGCAGCGATGCGCAGCACGCCTGCCGGCGCGTGGGAATCCGCGTCGGCCGACGCAGCGAAGCGGCTGGCGAAAGCTCTGCCTGCGGACGCCCCCTTGACGGCTGAGCAGGCGCGCCGAGAGGAATTGCGAACCTCGATTCACGCTTCGATTGCCCAACATCAACTCTCGACGGCTGCTGCGAAGTATCAAACACTGCTGAACGAAGACCCGAATGCGACGTTCACGGAGTCGTATCAGCTAGACCTGGCGAATCAGCTCTCGGCTGAGGGGGCATTCACGCACGCGGCGGCGGCGTATGAACTACTGCTGGAGCATTATCCGAATTCAGCGCGCGGGCCGGAAGTGAAGCTGATGCTGAGCGTGATTTACATGCGGCATTTGAACCGATTGCAGCGGGCGCGGGAACTCTTGAACAATCTGCCCTCTCGATTGATGGAGCCGGGACACAAGGCGTTGGCGGAGCAGTTGCAGGGACAATTTGCAACTCAGAGGTAGGTGTGCGAATCACATTTGAGATTTGATTTTTTTCATGAGCCTGATGCCTTCGATGCGCATGGTCTTGTCAACAGCCTTGCACATGTCATAGAGCGTGAGGCCGGCGATGCTGACTGCGAGCAGCGCTTCCATCTCAACGCCAGTCTTGGCGGTGGTGGTCACGGCAGCCTGGATGCGCATTCTGGTTTTTGCAGCGCGCGTGATGTCGATGTCCACAGCATCAAGAGGAAGGCTGTGGCAGAGCGGAATAAGCTCATCGCAACGCTTGGCTGCTGCGATGGCGGCGATGCGAGCAGTTGCAAGAGCTTCGCCTTTGGGGAGGTGATCCCTTTCAAGAAGATCGAGCGTCTCTTTTTTTGCGATGAAGTCAGCGTGGGCAACGGCGAGTCTCCTGACGATGGGCTTCTCAGAGATGTTGACCATCTTCACGCGGCCCCGTGAATCAACGTGGGTGAGAGCGTGAGACTTTCGACTCTTTTTTCGGGACTTTTTCGGCATTTCGTGATCTTTTCAGCGAGCATCATAGACAAACTCGCCATCAACCATCGTGGCGACGACCTTCGGAAGTTCTCGTGACCAATCGATATCAAACGGGTTTTTGTCGAGCATGACAAGGTCAGCGAGAGCACCGGGCGCGATGAGGCCGGCACGGTCGAGGTGAATGGCGTAGGCGGCATCAACGGTGTACGCGCGGAGCGATTCTTCGACAGTCAGATTTTCCTCCGGCTTGAAGACCTTGCCATCGAGCGTGAGGCCGGTGACGGCAGCGCGGATGCCGAGCATCGGATCGCAGGAAACGACGGGCCAATCAGACCCGAAGGCGAGGCGAGCGCCAGCGCGCTTGAGCGAGCGGAATGCGAACGTTCCGGCGAGACGATCGGGACCGACACGGGATGTGACGTAGCGGCCATCATCCGCCTTGTGAAGCGGTTGCATGCTGGCGATGACATCACGGAACCTGGGAAAATCTTCCGGCGAGAGCTGCTGGGCGTGTTCGATGCGCGGGCGGAGTTCAGGGTGAATGTTTTCGATGGCGTGAAGCGCCACATGAGCAGCTTCGTCGCCGATGGCATGAATGCAGGGCGACATTCCGGACTGAGCGCAGGCGTGTGCCCACTGGCTGAGAGTTCCCTTGGCAGCGAGCTCGACGAGCATGCCGCGATTGCCGGGATCATCGGCATAGTCGGCGAACATGCGGGCGGTGCGCGAGCCGAGCGTGCCATCGGCGAAGGCCTTGTAGCCGACGACTGCGAGAAAATCATCGCTTGCGAATTTCTGCCCGAAGTCGAAGGACATGGGCCAGGCGCGATCCATGACGATGCACTTGCAGCGAAGCGTGAGATTGCTGCGATCGTCGCAATAAATGTTGTGAATGTCGGGCTGGTATTCCATCGTGCCGACGGCGGTGAGGCCAAGGCGGTTGGCGTGCTGCATAGCGAGCGAGAGCCAGGCGCGTTTTGTTTCAAGGTCGCCATCGGGAATGACGGGGTTGATGCGTTCCCAGAGTGCGGCTTCGAGGACGATGCCGGTGAGCTGATTGTGCGAGTCTCGCTCGAATTTTCCGCCTGTGACAGGTCTGTGCGTGTCGATCTGATCGAGGACAGCATCGTTGACGACGGCGGCGTGGAGATCCATGCGATAGCAGACGCAGGGGCGGTCGCCGGCGGCACGGAGCCAGTGTTTGGTCGGGAGTTCACTGCCGGCCCAGTTGACCTGAGACCATGCGCGGGCGATGAGCCATTGGCCGGGCTTGAGTTGAGCGTGACGCGCAGCGATGGCGGATTCAAATTCGGCGCGGGAAGTGATGAGAGAGAGATCAAGGTCATTCAGCGCGCGGCCAGCCATGAGGAGGTGAAGATGGGAATCGATGAAGCCGGGAAGAATGGTGAGCCCATGCGCATTGATGATTCGGGCATATTCCGAAGGCGGAGTGTTGACGGCGAGGATGGTTCCGCCGCGAATGGTGAGTGAGGAGGCGAAGGAAGAATTGGGGAGTGCAGTCCAGATGCGGGCGTTGGTGATGTGGAGGTCGCCTTGCATTTGGCGAGAGTGTACAGACGACGAGCGATGGGTTTGACTATGATCTGAGGCGGAAAACTGTACTGGAGCATTGATGATGAAAGACATGCGCGGCGTTGCTGAAGGTGTTTCGATTGCGTTGATGGCGAGCGTTGTGTTGACGGGATGCGAGAAGCAGGTGCCTCCCCCACCACCACCGGCGACGGTGACAACGGGCGTTTCCGGCGGACAAGCACCGGGAATGAATGCGACAATGCAGAGCGCGACGGCGCAAGCGGAAAATGCGCTGCCACCGGGCCACCCGCAAATTCCTGCACCGCCGCCGACGACGACTGGCAATGCAGCGCCGAAGCAGAATGCACCGCCGAGCGATCCAACCGTGGCGGAGTTTGCGGGGATGACGGGACCGAAGCCGGTTTCGTGGCAGTGGAATGCGCCGGTGATACAGTTTTCGGTTGCGGATTATTCAGTGCCGGGAACGGATGGAACAGGCCAGGCTTCAATCAGGGTTACGGTTGCGGGCGGAACGCTGGAGCAGAACATAAACAGATGGAAGTTGCAGTTTCAAACGCCGGAGGGAAAGCCGGTGGAACCTTTGATCAGTAATTTTGAGGCGAACGGAATGGCGGTGACGTTGGTGGAATTGAAAGGCGAGTATCGGGGAATGGGACCGACGTGGACTCCGGACACGCTTTTTCTTACGGCGGTGGTTCAGGGACCGGCGGGACAGACGTTTGTGAAATTCACAGGTCCGACAGCCACGGTTGAGCGGAACAGAGAAGCGTTCATGACGATGATCAAGGGATTGCACAAAGCGTCCGAGTGAAGTGCCGGGCGGGTGATCAGGAAAGAAAAACGCCTCGTCGTACGGACGAGGCGTTTTCGTGTTGAGATGAAATGCCGAGAGGCGGATCAGGTCCAGCCGAGGATCACGGCGGTCAGGTCATCGATATTGACCTGGCCATCGTGGTTGAGATCGGCGGGGCAACCCGAGCAGGAACCCCAAGCGAGGATGACAGCGGTAAGGTCGTCGATATTGACGAATCCGTCGCCGTTGACGTCGCCGGGCACGGCAGGCGTGCAGGAGTAGGTGTTGAGGTTGACGCCATCGACAGCAGCTTCGACGACCGAACCGGAACCCAGGTCGGAGGCAGAGAAGCGGACCTTGAACTGGTTGGTGAGTGCGAAACCGGGAACCTGTGCGAGCGCGAAGGTCTTGTGGAACCAGCCGCCATCGACTTCGGAACCGGTGGGACCAACGGTTTCAAGGGTGGTCCAAGAGGAACCGTTGTTGCTGGAGATCTGCACGACGAAGGTGTCATTGTGCGGATCAGCGCCGGCGCCGTTGGAGTACCAGCGGTAGTACTCAAGGATGGGTTGACCGATGGTCGCATCCATCGTGGGTGAAACGAGGGTGGTGGTTCCGCCATCGACATCGGTGTCGCCCGCGCCGTTACCCGTGAGGTAGCAGGACCCGGAGTGATCACCATCGACTGTTGGATCGCCACGTGTACCATCGCCTGCGGGGACGCCTCGCTGCCAGAGGCCTGCGGTTGCACCGGAATTGACGACGGTCCAACCCATGTCGGTCTGGAAGTTGTCAGCAAATGCGACGGGACCTGCGGCGGTGGCGCTGACAGCGGTGAAAGCGGTTGTCGGCGCGTTGCCGGGCGAATTGACGGTCTGTCCGCCGACCGCCTGGGCGCTGACGTAGTACGAAATGATTCCGCCGCAGGTCGTGGCGGGAAATGCGACTTCGTAGTTGTTGGTGGAGGTCTGGGTCATCGGAATGGTGATGTAACCAGAGCCGGTGTTGAGGTGAAGCTGAGCCGTGCCGGGCGAGGGCGAACCGGAGAGCGCCGCGACCTGAACCTGAAGAGTCGGACCACCGGAGGGATTCACGAGGTCCGGACGGCCGTTCGGATAGATGAATTTGATCGGGGCAAGCGCGGGGGCATGCATGTTGTGAGCACCGAAACCAGCCTCGATCTGCGTGTAGTGCGGCGTACCATCAGTGATGTCGCCGTTGTCATCATCAAGCGTGAGGAAGTCAACGGTGATCGACGGATCGATGCTGGTACCCGTGTGCAGGAGAATGCTGTTGACGGTCAGCGACCCAAGAATCTGACGATACGTGGAGGGATACGCGGCCAGCAGAGCATTGCGTGTGCTCCAGATGCAGCCGGAAAGCAGACGCCCAGTCTCGTGCGGGTCAGAATTGTTGTAGGGATATTGAATGGTGTTGTCAGCGGTGCGGAGACAGGACGCACAGCTCTGGAATCCCTGACCGAGGCATGAGATGTCATTGATGCAGACCGCCATGCAGTCACCCATACCTTCGCCATAACCGGATTGACCGCTCCCGGCAGCCTGCACGAGATGGTGGCCGAACTCATGGTGAACAACGGTCGAGTTTGCGGTGTTGGTGCATCCACCGCCAGCAACGTAGAAATTCAGAGAAACAGAAATCGGATCGTAGTAAGCGTTGCAGGTCAGGTTGATATTGACGTTGAGGGGAAACTCGGTCATTCCCGGAAGAGTGGGATAGGAGGGATTTGCAGCGAGAGCGAAATCACGAACGATGTTGGCCTGGAGGTAGGCATTGACTTCCGCGCGATTGAATTCGCTGGTGTTCGCGGAGTTATGAATGAAATTCACAGGGCCAGGCGGCGTGACACTCTGCGTGAGTGAGGCGTTCGCGCTGTTCTGATTGAAGACGCGGAAATAATGGCCGCGGAGTGTTGAATTCACGGAAACGGAGGTTGTGCCTGCGTTAGGAATGGTGAAGTTCCCGTTGGCATCGCCGTAGACCGTCGTCGCGCCGATGGACACCTGAGTGTAAGGAAGGGGCGTAATGGCTTCAGGGTTGCAGGTGTCGGCGGCGGTGCCGGTCGTAGCCATGCCGCTGACGTTTCCCGAGACATCGGTGAAGTCAAGAATCAGCGGCTCCTTGTAGAGGACGGCACCGTTCGCGGCGTTGGCGACAATAAGCCATTTGTCCGGAAGACCTGTGGCAGGATTGATTCCCGAGGCGACAAATTCGTACGCCAACACTGGGGTGACCGAGACGTCATCAACGCCGGCGTAGATGACCTGCCTGGCAGCATCGAACTCGGTGAGGCCGGGCATTTCCGCCTGAATGTTGTTGTGAGCGAGATTGACGGCGTTGATATTCTGTGGCGCGGCTGCGACGGAAAAGTTGCCGAGGTCACGAAGATCAGATGACGCCAAGACGACCGGCGCACCTTCGACGTTTCGGCTGAGCAGCGTAAGGCGGGAACGGAAGACCGGCACATTGTCACGCACCTGGGAGTAATAGACGCCGGTGAACTTGTAGGTTCCAGTGGCGGCGTCATACATGATCGGCTGAATATTGTGCTGATCGGCGAAGGGGCCGATGGGCTTGAGGTCGGCGGACTCTGCGCCGAGCATGCGAGCGTGATTGTCAATGAAGGACTGCGCGGAGGCGACAGCGGTTCCGCCGTGAGCAAACGCAGGTCCGTAGACGCGAACCACACGGTTGTTCCGCTGCATGGTTCGAGCGGCAGGCTGATCGGCAGTAAATTTCGCGAGTTCGTCCTGCAGCGAGATGGGATTGCGCTGCGTGGTGACGGGGATTGATGACGTTGTCTGCGTCTTGGATTTTGATGGACCGGATTCAGCGCCAAACATCACGAGGAATGTGAGGCAACCGCCGAAGATCGTGGACTTAAGCATGTCAACTCCTGGATAGATCCGTGCATCCCGAGGCGATCGGGCACGGACTGAGAACGAAGAAACACCGTGCAATTCGCAGTCCGGAAATGAATCACCTATCTTGTCACAAGATGATCACATTGTCATGCTGAATCAACCGCGAAGAGGGAAAAAATTTTCCCGGACGCACGAGTGCCTATTCTTCGATCTCCAGATTCCCTATTTTCGCTTGTCACTGGTTGAGCAATGTCCAAGAACAGAGAAAGCGCAGCGAAGCCGAACGAACCGATGATCGCGAATCGGAAGGCCTCGCATGACTACATCATTGAGGACACGCTTGAATGCGGCGTGGAGCTGACAGGAACTGAAGTGAAATCGGTGCGACAAGGACAAATCAGCCTTGCGGAAGGCTATGTGCGCGCGACGGAAGAGCCATTGTCACTGGTGATGCACAGCGTACACATTGCGGAATATCCGCCGGCGGGAGAGGCGCACCAACACAAGCCGACACGAGCGCGGAATCTGCTTGCCCACAAGCGCGAGATTTTGAAGTTCGCCAAGAAGACAAAGCAGAAGGGATTCACGCTTATTCCGCTGAAAGTCTATTTTGTGCGCGGGCGGGCGAAGATTCTTGTGGGACTGGCGAAGGGCAAGACACACTCGGACAAGCGACAATCGCTGGCGAAAAAGGACGCGCAGCGAGAGATCAGCAGAGCGATGTCGAAAAAATTGTAAAACTCTGTAAGCGGACTGCAGGATTACTCACTCACTGAAGTTTCAAGTTTCTGAGGTCCGGGGTACAGAACGGCACGGTGCTTTCCAGCCCACTTGGCTGCGTAGAGCGCTTCGTCGGCGTGAGTGACCAACTGGTCGGGGCCGGCGGGCCCGCTGATCATGTTGTGGGACAGACCAATGGACATATTGAGCCTGGGGTGTGAACTTGCCCGCTGTGAGATGCTCTCACACGCATCGAGAATACGCTGGGCGACCTGAATGGCCTCATCCGCAGGGGTGTTGGTCATCAGGACGCAGAACTCATCACCGCCGTACCGGGCAACGACATCGACCTCACGACAGTTGGCGCGGATAATCCTGGCAGCCGTGCGGAGCATTTCATCGCCTTGCTGATGACCGAGAGAATCGTTGAACTGCTTGAAGCCATCAAGATCGATCATCATGAATGCGAGAGGCAAGCCGAAACGGGAAGATTCGGCCCATTCGGTTTCGAGACGAAGCGAAAGCCAGCGACGATTGCCAAGCCCGGTGAGTTCATCGGTCCGCACGGCGAGCTCGAGCTGCACGATCATCTGCTGGAGCTGCTCATTGGCGAGCGCAAGCTCAGCCACGGATTGACTGAGTTCGCGGTGGAGTCGCTCGTTTTCCCAGCGGACGCGCTGCTGGGCAATGGCGCGAATGACCGCGTGGCGAAATCCGCGAACGTAGGGATCATGCAGCGGGAGAAAATCCGTCGCCCCCGCGGCGAGCGCTTCAAGCGCCATTTCCTCAATATCCGAATCGCCGACGAGAATGACCCCAAGTTCAGGGCGAACACCATGCACATAGGCGAGCGCTTCGAGACCTGAGCCATCGGGAAGCACGAGCGAAGTGGCGACGGCGACACACTTGTCGAGATCGACGGCGTGAAGCTGTGCCAATGAAGAAATGGTCATGCAACAGACGTCAACGCCTTTGACCAGACCACGCCCGCACACGCGGACGATGGAGCACTGCCTGGACTCCGCGCGTTTCACTGCACCCGGGGCTTTGGATGCATCCAAGAGACTGACAAGCAGATCTGAAACGGATTCGTCAGGCGTAACGATCAACAAGACTCGCTGCTCGTGATGGACGAATGTCTGAAGAATGACCGTGCCCTCCTGGCAGAGGCAAAGCAATGCTGCGTTTTGCGGCGACTCAGGATGAAATCGCTCCACAGCAAGTGGCAGCAACGCCGAACGCATTCACTGTTGA
>DASZQE010000014.1:0-8052 GCA_035550175.1 Phycisphaerales bacterium
AAATCGACTCTAGCGAGAAAACCCTCCCGCTCTTCGACCCGCCCATGATCCTCTGCTACGCGACCATGAAACCCGGCGAGGAGCACACCCAATCCCTCAAAATGCGCGTCCTCGATTCCAAAACCGCCCGCAAGCAGCGCGAGGCCGGCACCGCCACGCACACCGTGCGCTTCCTCGGCTCGCAGTCCGTCCGCTCGCCGCTCGGCGAAATCACCGCGCTCAATCTGCAAGGCGACTTCCACGCTGATCTCAGTCTTGCAAACGTCACCAACACCACATCGCTCTGGATCACGCCCGACCTCAGCATCATCGCGGACCACTCATCAGAACAGGTGAAAATCCTCGGCGCCATCGGCCGCAACCACACCATGCTCCGTGCTCTCAAATCCGCAAACTGATCCGTTCGTTCATCTGAATTCCTTCTCGATCTTCTGCTTGAGCGCTTTCATTTGCGCTTGGGGATACAGCGGAAACGCCCAATCCCTTTTCGCAGCAATCTTCCAATCCGCACTCCTTCTTCGCTCCTCTTCAACATCCTCGCGCGCCTGCGAAATCATTTCCCTTGCTGCCTCGCGCCGCTTCGCCAGCTCCGCGTGCATCTTCCGGTACGCCGCCCTCCGCTCCGCGCTCCCACGCTCCATGCCAGCGATCCTCCGCACCCACGTTTGCTTCCACTCCGTCGGTCGCCTCGTCTCGGGAATGCTCGGCACAAATTCCACTGTTCCCATCATGTCACCGACCTCAACTGGCACAGGAATATTGAGGGGTGGATCGTGCTCCATTCGACGCGCTTGTGCAATCGCCCCACGCACACCCCCCGCGCTCGGCTGTTCAACACCCAACGGCAGCAACACGTCCGCGCTCACCACCGTCATCGGCGCAGGCGTCACGCCGAGCCATTCCTTCATCCACTCTTCCATGATCCGGTCATACACCCCGCCTCCGCGCCCATGCACGAATAAATCCGCCAGCCCGATGCGCACGATCGCCGTCGTCAACAGCGCTCGTGGCTGGAGATTCACCATCGCCGGATTCTGCAGCCACGCCTCAACATCCGCCGCAAATCCGCGCCGCTTCGCTCCGCTCTTGCCGACAACCCACACTGGCAGCTCGGCACCCCCGCTTCCCGCCGTCTCGTTCACGCTCAGGAATTCCACCCGCGCCTCCGAATGCCTCTGAGCAGCCGCGTTGTACGCCCGCGCACACGCTCCCGCATCCTTCGCCATCGCTCCCGCCATCACCCGCCACAAACTCGTCTTCATCAAATCACTCGCGCCGACCGCCTTCATTTCCTCCCCGCTTCCCGCAACTTCGATGCGCAAGTCATCCATTGCCCTCGCCATCTGCATCGCTGCATTCTGTTCGTGTGCCCGCCGCTCAATCACTTTCCGCATCGTTTCCAATCCGTCGATCACGAATCCCCACGTATCCCCGCGATTCACCTCCACCCGCATCGGATGATGCGCCTTCTGAAAGCACATCGCGTTCTCCCCTTCTCCATCAATCATGCGCTCGGTTCTCGCGCTAATTCGCCCATTTGCTGCTCGCACTGGAATCGCCAACTCGCCGAAATCCCCCTCATGCGTGTCGATCACCAGATTCGCGCACGAACCCCCCGCTGCCTTTGCAAATGCCTCGACCGCAAAATACTTTGCCAAAACACCCGGATGCCACAGCACCGGCTGGTGCCCCGTCATCACGAGCATCCCCCCATCATTCAAGTTCAGCTCCGCGCGTGTCAACGTCCGCCACTCGCGCACGCTTTTCCCCAGCGCCTGCTTCCCTGCGTCAAATTGATCAACCAATCCCCGCCAGCGTATGCCTGCCGGCTCCACCACAATATTCAGCCGATTCCGCTCTTCACTCACGCCTTGCTCGTCTCGCAACTTCCCTTCACGCATCCATTCATCATCGATTTCGAAATCGCCGGCAACTTCGCCTTCATCCTCGCAATCTCGCACTGCATCGTCTTCATGTACAACTGTTTCCGCTTCTCCGCATCATTCAGCGGACCGCCGAAGCTCCGCGTCGGATCATTGTAAATAAGCCGCACAGGAATCTCCTTGATCCGCAGCCCGTACGCTTTCGCCTGCACCCAGAACTGCATCGGAAAGTCATACCCGCTCACGGTCATGTCCATCGGCTGCAGCGCGCTCACTCGGTACGCCTTGAATCCGCAGAACGCATCCGTCAATTCCAGATCAAGCGTCCGATTCAGCGCATCGGTCACCATCGCGTTGATCGCACGCCGATCTTCAGGCGGGGCATCGTCCTTCGGCGTGTTCTCCAGATATCGCGAGCCCGAAATCACGTCCGCGTCATTTGCCTCGATCGCTTCCATGAAGCGCGGAATCGCCGCCGGCTCATGCTGCTCATCGCAGTCCATCGTGATCAGCCACTCATAGCCATCCACCGCAGCCCACCGGAACATGTCCCACATCGATCGCCCGTACCCGCGATTCGTGCTGTGCCGGATCACTTCCACTCTCTGCTGCGCCAGCAGCATCGGCGTTTCGTCCGTCGATCCGTCATCCACAACCAGCACGTTGTTCGCGTATCGCTGAACTTCGCTCAGCACCTTCGCCACGTACTTCTCTTCGTTGTAGACCGGAATCCCCACCAGCACTCTCGGCCAGCTGCATCGCCCGCATTGTGCGCTCGTCTTTGCTGCGGATCCGACCATGCCGTGCTCCCTGTCCGCCCCAAGCCGTGCAAGTATACCCCGTCCATATCTCTGCTCCCAACGCAACGTCGCTCAATCCACGCACAATTTCGCGCTCGATAACTCCTGAAAAATGGGTCGCCTCACTCGAATTCGTCTCACTAATGAACTCAAATTCACATTCGACCGATGAACTCTCAATGGACGTCGCCACAGCATCAGCTCTTTCGCAGGTTCAGCTTATGAACCAAGTCGATGTCGCCGTAGCGAAGAAAGCCCTCAACACGCAGGAAGCTCAGGGCCAGGCTGCGCTCGAACTCATGGATCAGGCCGTTCAGCTCGCCCGACAGTCAGGCAATCCGCAGACCTCTTCCGTTCAAGCCGGCAGCGTTGACATCTACGCCTGAAGCGATCTCAAAAATCAACTTCCCTTCAACGGATCAGGCTTGTACATCCGTGTCCCCAGCGCATACACCTTGTCCGTGAAGTCCTTGCCGCCGCTCGGGATTTCTTCCTCGCAGTCATCCTGGCGCGCTGCAGTGAGCGCCATCTGCGTCTTTGCATCAAGATTGTCCAGAATCGACACGAACACCGCCTCCGGCGTGCTCGGCAGTTTCGCCGCGCCGAACTCCGGATCGCCGTGATGGCTCAGCACAATGTGCTGCAGCACGCGCACAGCGCTCGCAGGCATCTTCTGCCCGCTGTTCTTTGCAGCCACCGCCGCCTTCACCTGCAGCCAGATCGCGCCGCGTACCACGTGACCGATCAGATTGCCGTCTTCCGTGTAATCAAAACCCTTCGCCCACGTCAGCTCAACCGTCTTGCCCAGATCGTGCAGGAACAATCCCATCAGCACGATGTCGCGATTCAGCTTCGGGTACAACGGCAGCATCGCTTCCGCCAGCTTCATCAACTGCAGCGTGTGCTCCAGCAACCCGCCGATCCACGCGTGATGCATGCTCATCGCCGCAGGAGCCTGCTTGAATCGTCCCATCATTTCTTCATCCGAAAGATACGCCTCCGCCAGCGCCTTCATCGCCGGATGCGTCAGCGTCTGCAGAATCCCCTTGAGCTGCTCGAACATCAGCCCGATGTCCTGCGTCGTCGTCGGCAGCAGCCGCGCAATCTCCTCGTCTGTCACTTCCACCGGTCGGATGTCTTCCAGAATGATCTGCGTCTGCCCGTTGTACAGTTGCGAGTGCCCCGCCACGTACACGAATCCCGTGGACTCCAATTGGCCGATCATCCCCTCTTCAAAAGTCCACTGTCGCGCGGCCGCTTCGCCCGTGGCATCGCGCAGCAGGCATTTCAGGTACGGCTTGCCCGCGCGCGTCGTGCCGACCTGCGGATTGATGATGCTGTAGATGCCCTCGACAAACCCGTTCGGCGGGAGCGACTTCAAATCCACGTGCGGTCTGGAACTCAACTGCGTCATATCTTTACCTTTTCTACCCCTCGCCCTGGAAGAAACAAAAGCCCTGCAAGTATATCGAAAATCCTCGCAAAAAGCCGTTCTCCCGGGATTGAGATCTAACCGTTCTCTGCGCGTTCTGAGTTAGAACGTTCTTCTCGAGCACGCTTCATCACATCCGGCAGAACATCCAGCAAATCACTCGCCAGCATGCCCGCCGTTCCGTGTCTTCCCGCCCACGCATCGCCCGCGAGCCCGTGAACATGCACGCCGATTGCCGCGCATTCAAACAGCCCCAATCCTTTGTTCGCAAATTGCGCAATCAGTCCCGCAATCACGCCCGTCAGCACATCACCGCTTCCCGCTGTCGCCAGCGCCGCATTGCCCGTGGTGTTGATGTGACTGCGATGCCCGTCCGTTGTCACGGTCCTTGCGCCCTTGAGCACCACCACGCATCCAGCTTTCTGCGCAAGCTCTTCCGCAGCCCGCTTGCGATCCTCGTCCCTCTCACTCATTTCCCACTTCACATTCGCAGCCTTCGCCAGCTTTGCGAATTCGCCCGGATGCGGCGTCATCACCACCGGCCCGCGAATCTCTTTCAGCCCCTCGCGCATCTCCGCCAGCGTGTTCAATCCATCTGCGTCGATCACCATCGGCACGTCGCCCTGCGACATCAGCCGCGCCAGCATCTGCATCTGCGCTTCACCAACACCCATGCCCGGCCCGATCGCGAGGCAATCGCACTTCATGCCTTTCTTCAACCGCATCTCGTCCATCAATTGCGCAGCATCGCTTGCTCTGATTGCGCCTCGCTCATCGACCGGCAACGCCAGCCCCGTCGCTGTCGGCGCAATCGTCAATCCTGCTGCCAGGATCGGCGCAGGCATCACCAGCACCGTCAATCCCGCGCCCGCCCGCAACGCGCCCATCGCGCTCAAGGCCGGGGCGCCCAGCATCACGCGCGGCGCACTCGCACTCCCGCCCACCGCCCACACGGTTCCAAAAGTGCCTTTGTGCCCGGATTCATCTCGTGCAGGCAATGCAAATGGAATTCGGCTCGACATATTGCTCATGGAATCTCATCTTCCTCGATTTTTACCGAAAAAACGAATCACAATTCTTCTCCTGTCGGGTCCGTCCGAGCATCCACAGTGCAAAGCCCGTGGCACTCGTCACTCAGGTTTTTTCCTGAGCTGACGATAATTTTTTTTCGCTGGCCCTTCCGGGAGAAACGATGCTTCGGACTTTGCGAAAATCCGCTGCCTCGATCAATCAAGTGCAGCCGTTCTTCATGAAAGCTGCTTGGCATTCGAATGTGCCCGAATCACGTTCGGGGTGCCACGATTTGGTCCTGAGTGAGCCACGATTGCTCCTCTCGAACTTGCACCCGAATAC
Source organism: Phycisphaerales bacterium (assembly GCA_035550175.1). Taxonomy (GTDB): domain Bacteria; phylum Planctomycetota; class Phycisphaerae; order Phycisphaerales; family SM1A02; genus DASZQE01. Next base: position 5,469 of record DASZQE010000014.1, read on the forward strand.
GCCGCGTCGGTTCCCCTCTCTGAGGGCGCCGACGCGATCGTTCGACGATCTCAAGAACCTTTCCCGCCATTCTCTGTTGATGAAGAAGACGCTGTCTTCTCAACTGTGATCTCCAGATTGCCCAGGAGCGTCAGCACCGCCATCAATTCCCCCGCCGGTTCATCGTCCGCCAGACTCGTCGCCGCCGTCAGAATGTGCCCCACGTGATACCGCTGCTTCGGCCCGAGCGTCGCATCGAAGTCAACCCATTTCCCGTCGATCAGCGCCTGCGTCCACATGTGCCACCCGAAAAATCCCGTCATGCTGCCGTCATCAACGTACAGCAGTCCCGTCGCCACTCGCGCTGGTATCCCCTGTGATCGCAGCATCGCGCACAGCAGCACTGCATGCTCCGAGCAATCTCCCGTCCGCGTCTTGGCCGTCTCCGCCGCCGAAGCAAATGCGGTCCCAAGGTCCTTCTTCGAAATGTGCCGGAACACCCGCATCCGCATCGCCTCAGCCTTCGCCGAATCCGATTTCACGCCGTGTTCGTCCGCAACTGTCCGCACCGCCGAATCCGCCAGCTTTTTCACCAGCGCATCATCCGAACTGATCGGCCCTGAAGCCCGCAGATATGCCTGATCGCCTTTCTCCGCATCCGTCGCTTCACTTCCCTCTTCCGTCTGCACAGTCACCAATTCCGCCGACGGATCATCCGTCTTCTGAACGCTCTGCCCACCCGCACTCGGCAGATCCAGAGCCTTTCCATCCTTCGTCTTCACGCGCAGCGTCACGCTCTTCGCCGTGTCCAGGTTCGGCAACCGCTCGTCCGGTTTCACGAAGCTCGGCGTCAGAATCTCCGCCGCTCCACCCTCTGCATTCGCCAGCGCTTCCTCCTTCGTCGTCCGCCGCGTCACCAATTCCCCGATCCCCAACGGCATCCGCGATTCAATCAGCACCCCCTCAGCATCATAAAATTCCGTCGAAGTCACCGGCATCATGTCCGATGTCGCTTCCCATTCGCTCACTTCCACATCTTTCCCGCCCTCTTGAATCGTCTTCTTCCCCTTCAACTTCCCTTGAAAATGCCCGGGCTTCAATCCGTTTGAAGGATCAATCGTCGCATACGAATACGCCTTCGCACCGCTCGTCACCTTCTCCTTCATCAACGCCTCAACACCACGCGGCGTCAGCCACTTCTCGCTCGGCAGCGGTTCGCTCTTTCGACTTTCCCGCTCACCTTCCTCCGTCACAACTTCCGCGGTTTTCTCCCCGAACGTCACCATCATCCGCACAGGTTGATTGCTCGTCTTCTGCATCGATGTGATCGAAATCGGTTTCCCTCCCGTCGTCTCCACATAGCTCACCTGCATCTCAATGCGTGCGGATTCCCCCACGCGCCCGAACGTCATCGTTGTCGTCGAATCCGTCTTCACCAATTCGCCCGCTGTCCACGTTCGCGTTACCACATGCCCCACCTTCTTCCCCGATAACGCCAGCACCGCCCACTCCTCTTCCGTCTGCACCCACTGAACCCCCTGTGCGCTTCCCGCATCACTGCGAGTCGCATCATCCGGCGCCGCCCCGATCGCTGAAGCGCCCCACAACACATTCACAACAATCGCGCACGCAGCAACACACGCTTTGGCAAACTCCCCAAGCCGTTTCATCCGCTTGCTCATCACGAACTCCATTTCCGTGCCGACAATCCTACGCCTCGTTTCCCGCCCCTTCAGGCCGCATCAGCGGAAACGCAATCACATCCAAAAGCCTCTCTCCCCTCGGGAGAGGGGTTGGGGTGAGGGCCTGCACGTCTATCAACTCCCCGATCGATCCTGTCGCAACACGATTCGATTCATTTCGACGCCTCTCATATCCAGAACATTCATTAATCTCCCGCCCCTTCCGGCCTCATGAGTGGGAAAGCGATCACGTCCCGGATGCTCTCCGCGCCCGTCAGCATCATCACCAATCGGTCAATCCCCATGCCCATTCCGCCCGCCGGCGGCATGCCCACCCGCAGCGCATTCACGAAATCCTCATCAAACTTCTGCTGTTCCTCGCGATCCCCCACCTGATGCTTGAAGTGCCGCTCCTGCACATCCGGATCATTCAACTCCGTGTACCCCGGGCTGATCTCCTGCCCATTGATCGCCAGTTCATACACGTCCGCAAAAAACGGATCATCCGCACACTCCCGCGCCAGCGGAATCACCACGCTCGGCACTCGCGTCACAAAACACGGATCAATCAGCGTCGGCTCCACCAGCTTCTCATACACCTCCACCAATTGCTCCGCAGGCGAATGATCGAGTATGGCTATGGATTTGCCAGTAGAAAACACTTCATAGATTTCATTGAATTTCGTCTTGCCCTGTTCCGTAACCGAGGGTATTTCTCGCGCATTTCGGCCTAAAGACACATCAATCAAACGATGGTAAATCGTGTGCTTTACTGCATCTGGCGCCTCTTGCAACTTCTTCTTTTCAAACTTCCACCCCGTCCGCTCCTCCACCAAGTCCGCCATCCGCGCTCGTTTCCACGGCCGCTTCAAATCAATCACCCTCACAACTTCGCCCTGCGCATTCTTGTGCTCAATCTTCAG
>DASZQE010000015.1:0-4084 GCA_035550175.1 Phycisphaerales bacterium
GAAGCGCGTCGGCAGCGTCGACATCCCCCAGGAAGCGTTCATGGCGGTGCTGGAGAGTGGGGATTGAGAACGGATGAATAACTTTTCGGCACATTCCACCACATCCCGCGCAGAACACGAGCTTGCCGAGGTCGCGTTTTCCCGCAATGGGGATGTTGTCGCTCGAAAATATGCCGTCCTCCCGGCGCGATGTGTCAGGTGCAACGCTCCGGCGGCTCTTCCATTGCAGCGACTTAGACTAAGCCGGTTTCGTTTCTCGGCTCACGATACCGATGAGAGATGGCTCCGCTTCGGACTGGTCGGAATTCTCGCGAAGCTATCACTCTGTGTGCGCCGCGAGAGGACAACGCTAACCGTGGGCTTGTGTCAGAAGCATTTGATGCTTCGTAGACTGTCTGCACCGCTCTTTGCCCTTTCCTCGATCGCGTCAATCTTATTGTCGTATTTCTTGTGGAAGCAGGGCTTGGGAGCGGCGCGATCGATGGTTGGTGCTGCAGTCGCTCTCACCATCGAAATATTTGTGTTCGCCATGGCGCGCCGAACAGTCCGCTTGATGAGCATCACGTTGAGTGAAGTCGTGTTACGCGGTGCCGCCGGAGCATTCGTTTCAAGCCTGCCGCCCGAACGAACGGCACCACCTGCTGCTGACGGCGGCTCAATGCTCGCGGCAAGGCTGCCTCCTCGGCCTCGCTATTAATAGACGCGCGATGTGTGTCGGTGTTGTGAATTTGGATGCATCGCGAGACGCAACACGCGGGGTCCGAATGTGTCAGTGGTCAGGAACATGCGTCTCAACTGACCACTCACCGCTTCATTGGTCATTGGGGCTCGGTGGGCTCGGTCATTGGGCATTTCCTTTTTCTGTCCTCTGCCCTCATCCCTCGGCCCTTGCCTTGAGGGGTAGGCATATCTGGGGCGATCTGCTATCCTCCGCATCCCACAATTTTGGAAGGAGATTATTTATGCCCACTCGCACCGCATCGGCCACCTGGAATGGTGATCTGAAAACTGGGAACGGGAATTTTAAGGGAAGCTCGGGAAATCTGAGCGGGACTTACTCGTTTGGGACTCGTTTTGAAGGCGTCCCGGGCACCAACCCCGAAGAGCTCGTCGGCGCTGCCCACGCGGCGTGCTATTCGATGGCGCTGTCGGCCGGGCTGGGGAAGAACGGCTTGAACCCTAAGAGCGTCACGACCAAAGCCGATGTGACGCTCGACAAGGTCGGCGATGCGTTCCGCATCACCAAGATTAAGCTCACCTGCGAAGCGAGCGTCCCCGGCGCGGATGCGAACAAGGTCCACGAGATCGCCAATGCGACCAAGACGGGTTGCCCGATCTCGGCGGCCCTGAGTGCCGTGCCGATTGAATTGGAGTTGAAGGTGGTGTGAGGGAAAGTGATCAAGTGATGACGTGATTACGTGAGGGAGTGATGAGTGAAGAGTGATGAGTGAAACGACGGGCCACCGCTTCACTCATCACTTATCACTCATCTCTCGTCAGTTCTTCTGCACGTAATCACTCTTTACTTCCTACAGCGTCTCCGAGAACTGCGCCAGGAATTCCGGCACGGGATAGTGCTTCATCAGGAATTCGCGGAGCTGTCTGCGCTCGGCCAGCATGAAGTAGACCGGTTCGTCGATGGAGCGCGTCGCGAAGTTGACGGCCCGCACGAGGTTCTGGGGGCTGGTGGCGACGTTGAGTTCGCCGTGCTCCTGGTCGCGGTAAGTGGGGAGCATGTGGAACTGCCACGCCTGCCGGCGGTTGAGCAGACGCAGGCAGTCCTTTTCGAATTCGATGTCATCCAGGTCGATCACCCCGGCCGTGCGGATGTATTGCTCCACCCAGGCATCTTCGACGGCGCGCGGGCTGATCCCGAAAAGCCGCTCCGCCAGATCCCCGAAAGGCCGGCCTGATTCCTTCTGCACTTTCAGGACATGCTGCACCTGCGTGTCAGACAGCACGCCCTGTTCGACAAGCAACTGGCCAATTCGGATTCCTGCCACTTTCTCTCCTGGATTGAGTTCCTGCCAGAAGTTGTATCGGTCGGATAAGAGCCCGACTTATGCGCCGTCGCATTCACTCGCTTCTCATCGGCTGATTTATCAGACTCCATCGGTTAGCATCACAGAACCGTGCCATTCGAGATCACCATCACGAGGGATTTCTCCGCATCCCACCAACTCCGCCTCTGCGATGGCACACTCGAGCCGCTGCACGGCCATAACTGGCACGTCGTCGTGTGCGTCAGCGCCGAAAAGCTCGATTCGATGGGCGTGGTGATGGATTTCCACGAACTCCAGCGCCTGTTGGACCAGATCGTCGCTCCGATGCATAACCGGCATTTGAATGACCTGGAGCCGTTCGCACAGCGGAATCCATCGGCGGAGAACGTGGCGCTACATATCGCAGAGGAACTGCACCTCCCTGGACAGGTTAAACTGGAGCGAGTTGAGGCATGGGAAACGCCCGATTGCCGGGCGGCGTGGGAAGGGTGAGGGGAATGGCAGAGGGATGAGGGCAGAGGGCAGAACTGGAACGGCCAATGACCAAGCCCCAATGACGGCTCGACTGCCTTCGGCTCTGAGGCCCAGGCTCGAAGAGCGCTCGCCGAAGTCCAACAAAATCCCAATGACCAATGACCAATGTCCAATTAACCAAGATCGGTGGCTCACCGTCTGGCGTCTGCCCACAAACCACAAACCACAAACCACAAACAGCAACCCCTCCGCGGTGAACCACTGAATCCCGATTGATTATGAAGCCTCGCCGAAATAGGATTGTCCGGGTCGTTTCCTATGAAATGTGATAACTGTAAAAACCAGGCCACCGTCCATCTGACCGAGATCAAGAACGGCAAGAAGATTGAGAAGCACCTGTGCGAGCAGTGCGCAGCGCAGCAGGAGGGGGTTCCGGTCAAGAGCCATACTCCCATCAATGAATTGCTGACGAATTTTGTCATGGCGCACTCCGGGCAGCTCTCCAAAGAGGCCTCGGCGACGTGCGAGATCTGCGGCGTAACGTGGGCGGAGTTTCGGCAGAACGGGCTGCTGGGGTGTGAACACGATTACACATTATTTGAGAAGGACCTGACGCCGCTGGTGCAGCGAGCCCATGAGGGCGCGACGCATCACATTGGAAAGGTGCCGACCCGCCGGGGCGGCACCGGTGTGCCCGCCAAGCGGCAGCTTGATCTCGCGAAGCTGCGCAAAGATTTGCAGCGTGCGGTGGAAGCAGAAGACTATGAGCGCGCCGCCAAGCTGCGCGACCAGATTCGCGAAGCGGAGGCAGGAGCGTAACCGCATTCGGGCGCAGGGTTGAGAAAAACATGAAGTTAAGTGATCTGACGAGTCGTGCGGGCGAATGGCTTCGCGGCAGCGGGCCGATGAGTGAGATTGTCATTTCTTCGCGCATCCGACTGGCGCGCAACATCGCCGGGCAACGCTTTCTCACGCGGATGACGCGTCACCAGCGGCAGGCGGCCGAAAACCGGCTTCGTGACACCATTCTCGGCGCCAAACTCTCGAATGAAACGCTCTATGTCGATCTGGAAAGCGCGCCCGAAGTCGATCGCCAACTCCTGGTTGAGCGTCATCTGATCAGCAAGCAGCACGCCGTCACCGAAGGCGCCCGCGGCGTCGCCGTTGGGGAAAATGAGACGCTCTCAATCATGGTCAATGAGGAGGATCACCTCCGGATGCAGGTCCTCCGCAGCGGCCTGCAATTGGAAGAGGCGTGGGAGCAGATCAACGCGGTGGATGACAAGCTCGAGTCGAGCCTGGATTTCGCGTTCCATCCGCGATTTGGATATTTGACCGCCTGCCCGACGAACGTGGGCACCGGCATCCGCGTGAGCGTCATGCTTCACCTGCCGGCACTGAAGCTCACAGGCGAGATTGAGAAAGTCTTCCGGGCTGCCAAGGACATGCGCCTTGCGGTGCGCGGTCTATATGGCGAAGGCACCGAAGCGACCGGCGATTTCTATCAGATCTCAAATCAGACGACGCTGGGCAAGAGCGAAGAGGACATCATCAGCGATTTCAAGCATCTGGTGATCCCGAAGATCATCGATTACGAGCATCACGCC
>DASZQE010000016.1:0-2381 GCA_035550175.1 Phycisphaerales bacterium
GGCTGGTCATCGTGTTCAGCATTTGCATGGCTCGGGCTGTGATCCTCAGCAAATTTTCCCTCAACATTGTTCTGCCCGTTCGGAGGCCCTTCTTCCGCGCTGCTCTTCGCCTGCATCGGTTCAAGAATCTCCAGCTTCGCATCAATCGGCATCGGCAGGTAGACCAGAATCTCGTGGACTTCCACCTCCAACCCCATTTCCGTGAACGCCTTCCTGATTCGCTCGATCTCCCGCGCATCGCCTTCCGTGCCCGCGATGTGCGGCTCGCTCGCCAGCAGCGTGTGCCATGCTTTCAGCCGATCCGCCCTGGGCGTCTCCAGCACGATCTTCTGCAGTTCGGTCTCCGGGGCTTTCACCTCCGCGCCCGCCCGTCCGCAATCCACGGAGAGCCACGCGATCATCCCGCCAATCATGATCGCAGCCATCCGTTTCGCCAGCCCGCTTTCTGCACCGTTTCCACTCATTTTTCAGCTCCAGATGCCACGCCTTTACGATCCGCATGATTCAGTGTTCTGTGGTCTGAGTTCCGGAATCTTCTTCATCCAGTATCGCAGAATCCCATCAACATTCATTGTTAACAAATTGTTCGAAACATATTGCGAGATCGCCCACTCGCTTAATCCCGCCTCACGCGCACGTTCTCGCTCCATCCGCCTGGTGCCTTCCAGAATTTCCTCTCGTTTCGCATCACGTTTGATTTCGCTGCCGATCCGTGCTGTCTGCTCTTCAATCTGCGCTTCAACTTCACTCAGCAGCGAGTTCACATCGTTGCACCTGCCGTAATGCGTCAGATAGATTGCGTACAACTCTGTTTCGCGCAATTTGGCCAGACTCTGTTTCCATGCTTCCCGGTCAAACTCCGGCGGCGGCGTCGGCACAATCAAAAACCGCGACCATTTTCCGTTGTGGTTTTCAGTTCCCGTCCACGCTTCCCTCGGCAACACGATGCCAGCCGCATCACCGACAAACGCAATTCGCTCCCCGTCATCTTCCATCACAAATGCGTGATGGTGCTTTGCATGACCCGGCGTCTGCAACGCGGTGAGTCGCATGCCCGCAACATCAATCACATCGCCATTCTTCACCGGCATCACCTGGCTCGCAGGAATCGGAATGATCTTTCCCCACAATCGGTCCATCTGGTTGCCGTAAATCCGCGTTGCGCTGTCGATCAGCTTCGTCGGATCGATCAGATGCTTCGCGCCCTCTTCGTGGACCCACACTCGTGCGCCGTGCCTCGCAAGCATGCCCGCTGCACCCGCATGATCAAGGTGAATATGCGTCACCAGCACATCGCGGATGTCATCCAGTCCCACACCTCGTGCAGCCAGCCCCTTCTTCAATTCCTCAAACGTGCTGCCCGGACCTGCTTCGACCAGCGCATATCCATCCGGTCCGCGAAGCAGATACGAAGCGATCGCACCCGGCAGACCGAGATACTTCAAGTCGATCGTTTCAATCATTCCGCTCATTGAATCGCATCCGAATATCACTATTGGTCGGTCGTGAACACATTCGCTCCAAATGCTCGCAGACACGGAGGAGCCCTGCGATCTTAGCATGCGCATGTCGGAATCCTCGGCGGTCAATGGCACCCATGCGTTCGTGTACCATTCACAAGAGGTATCGCTCCGCAGAGACAAACCCATGCCCGCACCAATCATTCTCTCCACATGGTCATTTGCCCGAAACGCGAATAATGCTGCATTTCCCGCATTGCTTGCAGGCGGCTCCGCGCTCGATGCAGTCGAAAAAGTCGCCACACTGGTCGAAGCGGATCAGAACGTGGATTCGGTCGGCTTCGGCGGTTTGCCAGACAGCGCGGGCCACGTCTCGCTTGATGCGTGCATCATGACGCATCCGAATCGCTGCGGGTCCGTGTGCGCGATGCGCCGCTTCATGCATCCGGTTTCCATTGCGCGAAAAGTGATGGAGCAGACGCCGCACATCATGATCGCCGGCGAAGGCGCAGACGCATTCGCCATACAGCAGGGTTTCATGCCCGCAGACCTGCTCTCCGCCGATGCGCTTGATGCGTATGAGAAATGGAAGAAGGATCACGCGACGCCGGATCAATCGCGCGATCGGTTTTCGCAGCGTCAGCAAGTGTCTGCGATGCGGCCGGTGGATCATGGTGAAGCCAAGCCAGGCAAACTCTTCTTTCACCCCGCGCCGCCGGATTTTGATGAATCTCGATGGAAACACCACGACACGGTCGGCACGCTTGCGCTTGATTCAACCGGCGCGCTGGCCGGAGCGTGTTCAACGAGCGGGACGCCTTACAAACTCCCCGGGCGCGTCGGCGATTCGCCGATCATCGGTCACGGTCTGTATGTGCATCAGAAAGACGGCGCAGCAACAGCGACGGGTGCCGGCGAGCT
>DASZQE010000017.1:0-3161 GCA_035550175.1 Phycisphaerales bacterium
TTTCGGCGGCACAATCGAATATCGCGGGCTCTCATCATTCCGCCCATATGCATATGCACTTGTACAACGCGACAAGAATGAGCGTGATTTCGCGACATTCTCGTCGCTGCTGGATGACTATCCCACGCGGTTCAAATATGACTCGGAGTATTACGGCGTGGGCGTTCGCGGCACGGTCGGGCCTTCATGGATGTATTACGCAGAGTTTGTGAAGGAGCAGGGGCACGATCTTTCCAATTCATTCAACATCAACAATGCGCTGTTTGTCCCGCAAACCCGCGAGAAAATCGATTCATGGGCCGTCATTGCCGGATTGTCGTATTTCATGAGAGACAAGGGCGATTCACGAGTTGATTTTGAATTCGTCTCCGGCTCTGGCGACTCGGATCGCCTGGATTCTTCCGACACGTTCGGCGGAAACCTCACCGGCACGAAGGACACGGCGTTCAATGCGCTGGGGTACGTCAATACGGGATTGGCGCTTTCGCCGGAACCTTCAAATCTGCTTTCGTTCCAGCTTGGCTACAGCACTTCGCCGTTCGCCGGATGGTGCAAGGCACTGGCGGATTCTCGCGTCGGCATCAATGGGTTCCTCTTTGCAAAGATTGACGGCCAGGCTCCGCTGAACGTGCCCACCAACACACATCGGTTCGTCGGCGGCGAAGTCGATTTCTTCTTTGACTGGCGCGTGACTTCGGATGTCTACGTCAATCTTCGCTACGGCATTTTCCTTCCCGGCGACGCCATGCCGGAGGATCAGGATGACGCGCGTCACTTTGTCTATGCGGGGTTCACTTATGCGTTCTAATCCGCAGACAGGAAATCTTCACATGCGCATTCGGACATCAGCACTTCGCGCTCTCGCAGTTGTTGTGGTTGCTGGAATCATGCTCGCAGGTTCCGGGTGTGCGCGTTCCGTTTCGCAGACTTCGCTGGTTGATTCCGCAGCCGGGCCTAATGCTGACTTGGATTTCTGGGACAAATTGCAGACGGATCGAACCGTGACCAACCACGATGCGCTTCATGCGCTCATTCTTCTTGCTGACGGCGAAGATCATTCCACATCGTTTCAAGAGCGAGTGGACGTCGCCAAGAAGAAGAATTGGATCTCCGCTGACCGGCAGTTGACAGCGAATGAATCCGCAACCGTGGGCGACATCTCAGTGGCTTTGTGCCAGATTCTTGATATTCGCGGCGGGTTGACTCTTACGCTTTTCGGTCCGTCTCGACGATACTGCACCCGCGAACTGGTGTACCGGGAAGTCATTCCAGCCCGAACGGAATCCCAATCCATGTCCGGTTTGGAGCTTCTCAACCTTATCGGGAACGCAGAAGACTACCGAAAAAACGGGTTTATACCCAATCAGCATCCAAACTATGGGGCATCTTTCGGTTCTTGAGGTATCCTTTTGCGTTGGCCTGTGTCTCGTATCAGGCCGGTAGGACACCTCAAATATGCGCACAATTCAATCGATCGTTCTGCTTTCAGCGCTTTCGCTGACCGCATCTTCACTCTTCGCCGCAGATATTCAGAACGCAACGGCGCCTGCCTCCGCGCCGCAACCCGCTGCCGCGTCCGCGGACGCAAAGCCCGCCAGCGCTTCGGAGGAACTGCATGCCATCGTGATGCAGACGGAAGGCCAGGCTCAATGGCGGCCGAACGAGACCGCGGAATGGGCTGATGCAAAGGTCGATGACACGCTCACTGTCGGCGCGCAGGTGCGCACAGGATTGCGGTCAAGCATGACGCTGCGCGTCGGACAGAATGCAACAGTCCGAATTGATCGATCGTCCCGCCTTGATCTTCCGCGAATTCTGAAAGAAGGCGACACGCTGACCACTCGCACAGCCATTCGCTATGGCCGTGCAGAATTCAAGGTTGACAAGGTCGGCCTCACGAACGATTTCGCAGTGATCACGCCGACGACCACCCTTGCGGTTCGCGGAACAGGTTTCGCGGTCGAATGGGGCGCGTGGGGCTCAAAGGTCACAGGCGTGGCGACGAATGAGCTCAATGCGATTGAAATTCGCTACATCCTCAATCAAGTGAAGGTGTATCTCTCGAAGCAGGGTTCGAGTTCAAACAAGAATCCCAACCAGGTCAATAACGCTTTGGCCAACTCAGTCGGCATACCGCCTCAGTGGACGGCGTTGCTCGATTCCGATCTCGTGGCGAAGCTGAAAGACGCGGGTTTCATCACGGAATCCAGCGCCAAGAATCTCCGTGATGTCGATCTCGAGAACACCAGTTCCAAATGGGTTGACAACTATCTGACGGATCTTGTGGCAAGCCTTGACCAGGGACCGAATTACTCGCAGATCGAGATTGTCTGCTACTTCCTGAACACAGTGCTCGATGATTTCCGCGGCCGGCTTGAAGCCGATGGAGGCAATTTCAAGCCCTATCGCATCGAACGCTTCAATGAAATGAAGCATGACATTCAGGACATCTGCCGAAACATCGATTCCATTGACGGCGATCCGTTTGAGCAGGTTGTTGATCGCGTACGCGATTTCTGTGCGGACATAACCAACAACAAGGGGACGGAAGGCTGCACCTGCGAGTTCATCAAGGCGGTCAATGAGGTGCTCAAAAAGAAGAACAAGCACTGATTCTCCGCGATATTTTGTGCATGGCTTTCGGACGCAGCGGCCAACCGTTGCGTCTGTTTCATTTTTGGACTGTGCGCCCGCTCCACGATTGTCGTTCATCGTCATATGCTGCGTGACATGCAGCGTCTTTCCGATCTTGATCGGCCCACCGAACTCAGATGAATTCCACTCTTCGCTATTCACTTTCACTCGGCTTGCTGGTGACGCTGCTGGTCATTCTGATGCACCTGCTGGGCTGGTTCGACTGGCTTGAACGCCTGACGCTTGATCTGCGTTTTCACTCGTCACGCTGGCGCTCGGAACCGATGTCGGATCAGATTCGCCACGTGGACATTGATGACGGCGCCATCGATTCGATCGGCCGATGGCCATGGCCGCGCAGCACGTTTGCACTCGCCATCGATGAGATCAATCGTGCGGGGGCACGCACGATCGCGCTCGATCTTCTGTTCTCTGATCCGGATGACTCGGCTGCGCAGCCTGATGTGAAAACCTCGCAACCGGATCAGATCGATGATGATCACCCTTCAATCAACGATTCCATCCTG
>DASZQE010000018.1:0-1876 GCA_035550175.1 Phycisphaerales bacterium
TGCGATACGCCAGCAACGGCGACGCGGTCAGCACGTCGCCCGGCGCAATCGCATTCAACAACTTCGTGTATGAGCGTTCCTGCGGGTAGTACGGCAGATATTCGAAGTACGGCCGGGCCGATTCCTGTGCGATCCTCGGCCCAAGCCACGAATCCATCCGCCACAGCGCCAGTCGCACCGCATCCTGCTGCGCCGCATCCGTGCGCACCTTCAATTCCGCGCGCTCAAGCTGCACCACCACTGCCGTCACCCACGCCAGCGCGCCCGCGATCACCAGCGAGCCGATCGCATACGCAATCCACCATGTCCGCCGGCCCAGGCGCATCAGGCTTCTCCCGTCCGCACTGCGTCGCCGAGCTTATACCCCTTGCCGCGCACGGTCTGTATCAGCGAGTTCGCTTCCGTGCCGTCAACTGCGCCGGCGAGCTTCTCCCGCAAACGCGCGATGTGCATGTCCACCGTGCGCGTTTCCAGCCCTTTCGGATCGAGTTTCCACACATGCTGCAAAAGTTCATCGCGGTTCACCACGCGCGAGCGATTCATGCCAAGAAACCGCAGGATTTCCGCTTCACGATCAGACAACGCAATGACTTCGCCGTTTTCAGTCTGCAATTCGTGGCGGCGCAAGTCCGCTGTGCAGCCGTCCCATTTCAGGGTTTCAACTGCATTCACGCGCCCCGGCGAACGCCGCAGCACCGCCTCCACGCGCGCAAGCACTTCCAAAGCGCCGAATGGCTTCACCACGTAATCATCCGCGCCGTGCTTCAAGCCTCGCACGCGATCCGATTCCGCGCCCCGCGCCGTCACCATGATCACCGGCAGCACCGGATGCGAGATGCGAATCGCTTCAAGAATCGCAAAGCCGTCCATTCCGCCCGGCAGCATCACATCCAGCATCACCAGGTCAACATCAGCGTCCGTGAGTTGTGCAATCGCGCTTCGGCCGTCAACGGCTTCGCGCACGTGGTAGCCTGCATACTTCAGCGCATCGGTCAATCCACGGCGAATCGCTGAGTCGTCCTCAACCACCAGAATGGTCGTCTGCGATGCGGTCATGGCGTGTGATATCCCCTCAATGGTACGAAAAACAAGGCCCGGAGGTGCATTTCCTCCGGGCTGGGTGTGCATTGTGACAGCGAGAGTAACTCATCGGGCGTTTGCTTGATCGCTTATCACGGCCAGTAGTAATTCCACGAGTAATTCAGCTTCATGGGCTTGCCGGGCTCGACCGTCACAGTCCACGTAAACGCGCCCATGCCGTTGAAATGGAACCAGCCGTACGGCCAGGAATACCATCCCCACCACATAGGCCGGCTGCCCAGATCAATGTGATCTTCCGAATCTTCAAACTGGTTCAGCATGATCGCGGTGCCGTTCTGGTCCGTCTCGCCGACGTTTCCGAGCACGCTGCGAACCACTTCCACTTTCACGGGTTTGGACTTGTAATTCTCAAGCGTGATCACACCTGCGTAATTCACCCGTGCGAAATCATGCCCGTTCCAATGTTCAACGCTCGGCTCACGGCTGGTTTCCTTTTCTTCCTTCGTGTACCGAATGTCCACCGCGGTGGCCAGCACAATATCACTTGTTGCGCCGATTGCTGTGTACGTCATCAATCCCTGCGAAAGCACCTGCGAACCCTTGAGGAAAAGCGTCGGGGCCGTGGTCAGCGGCGCATTGCTGGTGTTCTTGATGCGCAGCACGTGCTGCATCTTCGATTCACGAAGCATCTTCGCCACTTCATCCCGCTGCTGATCGTTCCAGTTCACCCGCACGTCGCTCGGCGGCGTGATCGGCAGCTTCAGCGAATACACATCCTCATACTCAAGCGCAAAACTCTTCACCGGAATCACCGCACGCTCGCCCTTGCGGAGCG
>DASZQE010000019.1:0-2923 GCA_035550175.1 Phycisphaerales bacterium
GCCCGACGCGAACGCATCAACCTGCACCGAGTGATCAATGACCAGGTCGCACGGAACCAGCGGGTTCACTTTGAACGGGTCTTTCCCCATCCGCTGCATTGCGGATCGCATGGCTGCGAGATCAACCACGCACGGAACACCTGTGAAGTCCTGCAGCACAACCCGCGCGGGCATGAACGGAATTTCAATTTCCCCAACAGTTCTCGCGTTGTAGTTGGCAATCGCCTTGATGTCATCATCTGTGACAATCCGCCCATCCAGATTGCGCAGACACGCCTCAAGCAGAACTTTGATGGAGTACGGAAGAGTGCGAACCTGCGGGAACTGCTTTTCGATCGTATCGAGCCGGAAAACAGTGCGCTGACCGAGAGGAGTTTTGATGGATTGTTTCGCGGATTGGAATGTGGATGTCATGGCTGTGTGAATCATCAACTTTGAAAATCGAGATGAATGCCGGATTGTAGCCCCAAGAGCAATTCGCAGTTTTTTCGGGTATCAAACCTGTCAAATCGCGTAATTCGGCGGGGGCATTTCCGGGTTTGAACGAATCGTGACATCAAGTTTCGCCGCGCGAACCACGTGGCCAGGCGGAATGCTCGTCGTGACGAACACCCCGCCGTTGATCACGCAGCCGGCGCCGACAATTGTGTCCCCGCCCAGAATCGTGGCGTTGGCGTAAACCACAACGTGATCTTCAAGCGTGGGGTGACGCTTGATTGTGCGGAGATAATCTCCCTCTTCATTGCGCGGGAAAGATTTCGCGCCGAGCGTGACGCCCTGATAAATCCTGCAGTGATCGCCGATGATCGATGTCTCCCCGATCACCACGCCCGTTCCGTGATCGATGAAACATGCCCTGCCGATTCGCGCCCCGGGATGAATGTCGATGCCTGTCATCGAATGCGCCGATTCCGACATCATGCGCGGGATCAACGGCACATCAAGTTCATACAGAATGTGTGCCAGTCGATACACCGCCAGCGCCCGAAGTCCCGGATAACAGAGAATCACTTCATCCGTGTGACGTGCAGCCGGATCGCCATCCAGCGCCGCCTGAACGTCGAGCGAAAGCAGATCACGAAGAGCAGGTATGGACTGCATGAACTGGCTCACGATGACGCGAGCCTGGTGTTCACACTCACGGCCATGCGCTTCGTAGGTCGAATCAGCCGGATCAAGCTCTCGCCGGTAACGCAGTGCCGATGCGACCTGCTCGGTCAATTCGTTCGCTGCAACACGAACAATAGTGTCCACGTGTTGGTTCAGCGTGGAATGATCAAGTTTGCGCGGTCCGTGAAAACCTGGAAAGAGGAGCGGAAAGAGCCCGTTCAGGATCTGATTCACCGCCGCTTGATCGGGAAGAAACACGGCATTGAGCCGTGCCGTGCGCGGATCAGCATGAATGGATTCAGCGATGCGGCGCACCGCCGATGCCAGTGCAGCGGGTTCGCTTGCGATGGATTGTGCATCGTGGTTTTTCGCGGACATGCGGACTATGGTAGCGTAGCGCGGTCGGCTGGAGCGCGTTCGAGGGGCGCCGGCAGGAGATCGACAGATGTCGCATGGCAAGGTGTATGAAACGATCGTGGAGACGTGTTTCAACACGCCCCTGGTGCAGCTTGAAAAAGTCGTTCCAAAAGGCGCCGCGCGGGTGCTGCTGAAATGCGAGTTCTTCAACCCGATGGCCAGCGTGAAGGATCGCATTGCTGACGCAATGATCCGTGATGCTGAAACAAGCGGCAAGATCAAGACGGGGAGCCTGATCATCGAACCGACCTCGGGCAACACAGGAATCGCGCTGGCGTTCGTCTGCGCGGTGAAGGGTTACAAGCTCATGCTCACCATGCCCGAAACAATGAGCCTTGAACGGCGGATGTTGCTGCGAGCGCTCGGCGCTGAGGTCGTGCTGACGCCGGCGGCCGACGGAATGCCCGGCGCGATTCAGCAGGCTGAAGAGCTTGTGGCGAAACATTCCGGCTCATGGATGCCCCGC
The DNA here is from genome assembly GCA_035550175.1 of Phycisphaerales bacterium. Lineage (GTDB taxonomy): Bacteria > Planctomycetota > Phycisphaerae > Phycisphaerales > SM1A02 > DASZQE01. The sequence goes on from DASZQE010000019.1 coordinate 1,994, forward strand.
CAGTTCGAGAATCCTGCGAATCCGCGAGTGCATGAAGAGACCACCGGACCCGAAATCTGGGAGGACACGAAAGGCAACGTCGATGCGATCGTCACCGGCGTCGGAACGGGCGGAACCATCACCGGCGTAACAAGATTCATACGCTCAAGAAAAAAGGACTTTCAGGCCATCGCCATCGAGCCTGCATCAAGCCCCGTGATCTCCGGCGGTCGCCCCGCCCCTCACAAAATTCAGGGCATCGGTGGCGGATTCATCCCTAAAAACCTGGACACCTCACTGCTGAACGGCGTTGAACTGGTGACCAATGATGAAGCGTTCGCATGGGCGCGACGGCTGGCGAAAGAAGAAGGGATTTTTGCCGGAATCAGCACGGGCGCAAACGTCTGCGCCGCGGTGCGTGTGGCTGAACGTCCGGAATGGAAAGGCAAGACGATCGTCACCGTCGCGTGCAGCTTCGGCGAGCGCTACCTGAGCACGCCGCTGTTCGAAGGAACGATCGGCGCAAGGAATTGATGAATTCCCAAGGCAAAAATAAAAAAGCATCTCGATTCAAATCGAGATGCCTTGTGTTTTCAGGTTCGGGCAGAAAGATCGTGTCGATCAATTCGAATGCTCGGCGTGATGGTCTTCGTGCGAAGCGGCGGCGCCATGCGATCCGCCAGATTTCGCCATCCACGCCTCATGGAGTTTTTCCATGGTCGGCATGGGGTTCTTTTCAAAATTCTTCACGCATGAACTGCAGCAGAATCGAACCAGCGTGACGCCTGCAACATAATTCACCGCTGAGTCATCGAGCTTCTCACCTGAAATCGGACACACATCCAGTGGATACGCGTCTTTCTGCTGTGCGATGACCGCGTCGTCGATCTCTTTCATGTACTTCGCGGGATCAGCATTGAATTTCTTGATGCAGTCAGGGCAGCAGAAACG
>DASZQE010000020.1:0-1564 GCA_035550175.1 Phycisphaerales bacterium
ACGCCGTCACCAGCACCGGATTGCCTTCCATCCATCGGTCCGCGTCATTCACCCAGCTTCCATTCTCGAGTTGGCGTTTGGCAATGGCGTCAATCAACTCCTCCCTCCAGTTGTGTTTCACCCCATTCGCATCCGTGATCACGTTCTGCTGCGCCACGTACAACGCTCGGGACATCGAGTGCAGGTAGTAATACAACCCCTGCTGACCCACTCCCGGATTCTCGTCAAACGTGAAATGGTGAATGATCCAGTCATACGCCGCTCGCACACGATCATCATTCGCTGACAATCCTGCGTAGAGCAGACTCTTGAAGCCTGCATACGTCATCGACCCGTACGATCGCAGGCTCTTCGGCTCACCCTCGGGCAGCTTCTCTCCACGCGAGCCTTCTCCCGCTGCAGCGCTCGCAGCCGATTCGCCGCCGTTCGCAGTTGTGTACACAAATCCGCCGTCATCACCCGCCCAGGTCGCATCATTGGTCTTCTTGAAGTTCTGGCATCGCGTTGCAAACGCCAGTGCCCGCTGAAACGCCGGCTCTTCCGGACTCATCCCCGAGTCATACAACGCATCAAGCATCATCTGCGTGTTCGATAAATCAGGCCTTCTTCCGCTTCCATAGCCCGCGCCGCCGAACCAGTCCTGCGTCGGATCCAGTCCCTCACTCTGGTCCCACTGCGATTTCACCATCGCTTGCGTCGCCACGCGAATTCGATCCTGGTACTCCCCTCTGTCGCCGATCGTCGCCAGCGCCGACACGACCGATGAGTTCACGTAATTCGCCATCTGCGAATCATCAAAAGACCCATCCTGTCGCTGCGCGCCGATCAGGTACGAAACCCCCTTTGCAAATCGTTCATCTTTCAGCATGGAGCCATCTGCTTGAATCAGCGCCTTCAGAACCAAAGACGTGATCGCCGTCGAAACAGGTGTCCGTGCTTCAGGTTTGTCCGTCGGTGCAGCCTCCGCGTTCATGCTCCACGCGCCATTCACATTCTGCATCTTTTCCAGGTAGGCCATTCCCCGACGAATCACTTCATGCGCCTTGTCCCAATGCGCCTTGTCCATCGGAACCTGGTCCGCCGTCTCCGCAATCCGATGCTCCGGTGGCATCGGCATCACCACGTGCTCAGGCAATGTCGGCAGGTCAAGCGTCGTCATCTTTGCCGGATTCACTCGCTCATCCAGCGGCTTGTCCGGCTTCGCCAGAATCTCCTTACGCATTGGCACGGGCTTGGTTGTTGGCGGATTGTCCGCACCGAAACTCACCAGCCAGACTCCCATCGCTGCACATGCACCCAGCCGCATCCATCCAGAATCTCGTCTTTTCATCCAACACCTCAAACTCACGAAATCCGACTCATTTAGCCGCCGGCGAACTCTCCACGCGATTCTCGCGTAGCGTTGCCTCCGGTTTTCCGATACATGAGCATAGATCACTCGCTCACCGGTTCTGTTGCAACTTTCCCATTCCTGACCCTAATCCTCCACAAATGGCCCAGCGAACACTGACTCAAGATGCCGCTCGAGGCTTTTTCTGGACCGTCGCTAACACCATCGGCGCAA
>DASZQE010000021.1:0-5391 GCA_035550175.1 Phycisphaerales bacterium
CTCTATGAGCCCACCAACTTCAATGTTGCTGCTGAGCAGGCCGCCTACTGGACACGTGCGCAGTTTGAAGCTGAAAAAAATCCCGATCTCGCAAAGAAGCGATGGGAGTTCCTCGGCCGACTTCGCGTGCGCGTCATGTACAACGAGATTCTCTGCGTCCACGGCACGCCGCGCCGTCCCATCAACGAATATCTTTTCCCCGAAGACGCCCTCAACTCTCCGCTGAAGATGCAGCAGATTTTCGAGCGCGTGGAAAAGCACTGCCTCGTCGGCCACACCCATGTGCCCGGTGTCTTCACCGACGAGCCCGACTTCTATAACCTTGAAGACCTCGGTGGTGTGTACAAGTTCCGCAACGGCGAAAAACTCATCATCAACCCCGGCTCGGTCGGCCAACCGCGCGACATGGATCCTCGTTCCAGTTACGCCATCGTGACCGACACTGAAGTGCAGTTTTTCCGGCTCGAATACGATGTCGAATCCGTTGTCCGAAAAATCTACGCCATTCCCCAGCTCAGCGATTGGCTCGGCGATCGCCTGAAGGAAGGCCGTTGACCTTTCCACTCTCATCCCCTTTCACCTTCAGCCCGATTCCTGCATACTCCGAACCAGTGATGCCGCTTCACTGAACTTTGACCACTATGCCTCAATCTGAAACGACCCAACGTGTTCTCCGAATCGTCGTCCCGCTCTTTGTCGGCGGACTCGTGCTCGCCATCTCTCTGCCGTCATTTTTCAAACAGAAACAAGCCGCACCCACAGCTGCAACCTCGCCCGCTTCGCAACCCGCCACGTCGCCTGACGCTCTGTCGCCAGCTTCGCAGCCGCAACTTGCGACATCCGCTCCCGCCAATGAATCCCCCGCGTCCCCCACTGCTGTTTCCGCCTTCACCGGTCTGCACGCAGTCGCCGCAGCCGCGCCGCAGACTGCACCTGCTTCACAAACCCTTAATCCAAACAAAGATCCGCGCCAAAGCCCGCTGATCGTCGACACCACGCATCTCGGCGCTGGTCTCACCGACATCCGCTTTTCCGACATCTGGCAGACACCTGAGGCCCGCCACAAATCCGCCGCCTACCTCAAGACGCTCGATCCTTCCGTACCCTTCGACATCACCAAAGTCGATGACGCAGATCGTTACACCCTTGAATCCGCGCTGTCCTACACGCCCGCATCAAGCGTCGCCACATACAAGCTTCCGCTCTTCGCTGCGACCTCCATCCAGATCAACGGTACGTCCGTTTCGCTTTTCAGCGATTCCATCTGGACGCAATCCGCACCGGGCACCTTCACCGCCACCGTCGTTGATGGCGACAATCACCCCGTTCTTGAAATCAGGCGCGAATTCATTGTCAGCAATTCCTTCGACATCGCGCTCAATCAGAAATTCACCAACCGCACCGACGCGCCGCTCGAGATTGTCTGGTCGCAGTACGGCCCGCCTGAACTGAATTACGACCCCAACGCCTACATCGACAAGCGCCGCATCGACATCGGCTATCGGCCCGAGCCCGCCAATTACCCCGACCTCGTTCTCTCCAACAATTCCGCGCTTTCATATGATCACGCGCATCTCCTCAAGCGACGAAAAAACGCCCAGTCCGCCTCGCCCAGCGAACGTCAGCAGGAAATCACGCTCTGGCCCGGCTCCGCCGCCGACGTGAAGAACTTCGATTTCACCTGGTTTGCAGCCATCGATCGGTACTTCGGACTTGCGGTTCATCCCGCGTTCAACTCAGCCACGCCTCTTTCGCTCGCGCCGCAGATTCAGTCCGTTCAATTCGATTTCACCGAGTTCCCCGCCGATCCGCAGCTCAAGCCCCCGCCGACCACGCAGGCCATCACCTATCTCGTCAGCCCGAAGATCACGATCGCGCCCGCAAACTCGGCGGACATCAACCTCGGTATTTACGCAGGTCCGCTCCGCCGCGACATTCTGACCGCAGAGCCCTACAGCAAGCTCGCGCTTTCGGAAATGATCGTCTATTCGATGGGCAGCATGTGCTCCTTCTGCACGTTCCAGTGGCTCGCGCACCTGCTGCTGTGGTATCTCTCGTTCCTGCACAGCTACATCACCTTTGATTGGGCGCTCGCGATCATCGGCCTGGTCATCACCGTTCGTGCCATTCTTCATCCCCTCACCAAGCGCTCGCAGATCAACATGCAGCGTTTTGGCAAGAAAATGGGCGCGCTCAAACCTGAAATCGAAAAGCTCCAGAAAAAATACGCCAATGAGCCCCAGAAAATTCAGCAGGAACAGATGCGCCTCATGCGCGAGCATGGCGTGAATCCATTGCAGATGCTCGGCTGCCTTCCGCTTTTCCTGCAGACGCCCATCTGGATCGCGCTGTACGCAACGCTCTATCTGGCCTTTGACCTTCGTCATCAGCCCGCGTTCTTCGGCCTCTTTCAGCTCTTCAACGGCTGGTCGTTCCTCAGCGATCTCTCCAGCCAGGACGCCTTCATTCCGCTCGGCGCAGGTTTTTACATTCCGCTCATCGGTACGCACATCACATCCATCAATCTCCTGCCGATCCTCATGGCGGTCGTTTTCTTCATTCAACAGCAATACCTCACGCCGCCGACTGCCGCCACGATGACGCCCGAGCAGCAATCGCAGCAGAAGATCATGAAGTGGATGATGGTCTTCCTCTTCCCGCTCATGATGTTCAAAGCCCCCTCCGGCCTCACGCTCTACATCATGACCTCCAGCATCATCGGCATCCTCGAAAGCCGCTACGTCCGCGCCCACATCGCTGAACTCGACAAGAATCCGCCCCCCGATCGATCCTCGCGTTTCAAACCCAAGGACCGCCAAAGCCACGCCTACGCATCTATTCTTGAACGCCTTGAAGCCAAGCGCCGCGAAGCCGCTGAACGCTCCTACAAGAAACGCAAGTAATCTGTAGTCGCCGCTTCTATTTGTTTGGCTTTCCGGCTTATTGGCTTTCTAGCTTTGGATTCGTTTTCCACCATTCTCGCGCTCTCTTCGTCGCCCGGCCGATCGCTCCGCGCGCTTGTGCGAATGTCCGGTCCGCACGCCGCTGAACTGCTCGCATCAATGTGCGAGTCCGATCCATCTGCTTCGCACTCCTTCAAGCCAAATCGCATCTCGCTCGATCACGCCTTGCTCCCGGTTCTTCTTTCGCTTCGTCGCGCCCCCAGCTCTTACACCGGCGAAGACCTCGCGGAAGTCCAACTGCCCGGCAACCCCGACCTCATTGCGCGCCTCATCAACGCACTCCTCGCTCGCGCCGCCGATCTGGATCTTGATGTTCGCCCTGCAGAGCCAGGCGAGTTCACCGCCCGCGCGTTCCTCAACGGCCGCATCGGTCTCACCCAAGCCGAGGGAGTCGCCGCCATCATCGCCGCACAGTCCGATGCCCAGCTTCGCGCCGCTCAACTGCTGCGCAGCGGAGCAATGGCTGATTTCGCCATCCAACTCGCCGATGATCTCGCCTCCGCACTCGCGCTCGTCGAAGCCGGCATTGATTTCACTGATCAGGAAGATGTCGTCGCCATCACTCCCGCCGATCTGCACGATCGACTCACGAACCAGTTCGCGCGTCTCTCGCATCGTCTTGAACGTTCCCTTCCCGCAGAACATCTGCAATCACTTCCGCGAGTTGTCATCGTCGGTCCGCCGAATGCCGGCAAGTCCTCCCTTTTCAATGCCCTGCTGAACCATGAGCGTGCGGTCGTGTCCAATGTTCCCGGCACCACGCGCGATGTGCTTGTTGAGCCCATCCACGTTCCCACCTCGCATGGTCCCGCAGAAATTCTTCTCATTGATCTTGCAGGGTTGGATGAACCCGAAACTGCGCTTGATGCGCAGATGCAATCCGCAGCTCGCGCCGCGATTGAGTCGGCTGACCTCATCATGCTGTGCGAACCTGCGGACAGCGCGGAATCGAAACATCAATCAGGAACGATGTTCACGCTGCCGGCTCGAACACCGGTGCTTGTGGTCAAAACCAAATCTGATCTGCTGGCCGCGCTCCCCGCTGCTTCACCTTCAGCCTTGTACGTGAGCGCCAGGAGCTCGCAAGGCCTGGATTCGCTCCGTGAAGCGCTTGGGATCGCGCTGGATTCCCGTGCGGTTTCGCTCTCTGCGGAAATGCTCGTGCTGTTGCCGCGGCATCGGTCCGCGCTTGAATCCGCGTTGTCGCACTACATCGCTGTGATCGAGCGTGTTTCGCCTCAACGCTTGCAGCATGCGCTGAACGACCCTGAATTGATCGCCTCTGAGCTCCGCGCCGCGCTGGATCAACTTTCGATGCTCGCAGGAGAGATTTCATCCGAAGACATCCTGTCCCGCATCTTCTCACGATTCTGTATCGGCAAGTAAACTTCTAGCTGCAATGTTTCAGCTGTGACTCATGCGTGAACACTCATTCACAATTCGCGTTCGTTACGCAGAGTGCGACCCGATGGGCGTCGCACACCATTCCGTGTATCCCGTGTGGTTTGAGATGGGTCGCACGGAGCTGCTGCGTTCTTCAGGATTTTCCTATCGCGAGATGGAATCGCAGAAGCTCTACATGGTCGTGATTGATCTGCACGTCAAATATCGCAAACCCGCTCTCTATGATGACTTGTTGACGCTCACCACCACCCTTGCGGAATCCTCGCGCGTGAAGCTCACGCATCACTATGAATTGAAGCGAGGCGAGGAAACTCTTGCCGTCGCCGACATCACGCTCGCATGCGTTGATGCATCCGGCCGGGCCCGCGAACTCCCCGCAATTTTGCAGCAATCACATGCAACGGCGTGATCGCCATGCGTGGGATTTTGATTCCGTGGTGTGCATGACTGATCCCGAATCCCGGGTTCGGTGTTCTGAATCCTCAGTTCTGGGTTCTTCTCTCTTCTAATTTGTGCTTTGTGTTCTATTACTCTCCGATCTTCCCGACCTTTACTCGCACCTTCAGCAGTGTTCCGCGATACATCGCCCGCATGTGCGCTTCGGCTCCCTCCCGCAGCCTTCGATCAACTTCAAATGAAATGGCGGACGATTCTGCGGCCACGTGCAGCACTCCCGACCGCAGACCCGTGATGGCGGTGCCGCGCACAATCTCCGCCGGCATCACCTGCTGCCACAGCTCGGCAAGCGATCCGAGTTTCTTGTGGGTGCGCTCCGAGCTTTCAGCAAAGTCCGTGATCGCGCTGCGGATTCCGATATCGCGATCTTTTTTCACGCGGTATCCACGCAATTGATTCAGTTTCCGTTGTGCGTCCATGGCAGGTCCATCCTACCACTCCCCCGCTGCTTCCCGCACGTTGCTCGCTGGGTTCCCGCGACATCTTTGCTATTCTCCCACCCATGACGACCATCGTCATTCGAAATCTCCGCAAGACGTTCGGCGAAACCACCGCCGTCGCCGACATC
>DASZQE010000022.1:0-7744 GCA_035550175.1 Phycisphaerales bacterium
AGTTCCAGTAGGCGATGAGGTTGGCGTGAGCGGAAGACGCGAAAGCGGCTGCGGAGCCAAGACCGAGAGCGACGAGTGTTGTGCGAGACATCATGATTTCAATTCCTCCAGTAAAACGACGGCTCGCCTGATGAGCGTGCCACAATGCGAGAATGTTGTGTCCGCCTGAGAATGGCGGGGGACAGAGATCGCCAGCCGGATAACGGATCGGCGGGACGCTCGCTCTCTTCGGTTGTGTTGGGTCGGTTCGCGGGGGGAACCGGGCGATGGGGTCGATTGTCAAAGAACGATCGCGAAAGGTCAACGGGAATGCTCGGTTGCAAACAAATTTTTTTCTGCGCACGGCGCGAAGTTGGGGGAATTACGAGATGAAACAGAGTTTGTTTCGAGCCGGGAATACAGCGGCATGTTGTTAGAATGGGGCTTGACGGGAGAAAAAGCGTGATGAGGGGCGGGCTGGAGTGAAATGATGAGCGGACGGCTGGCGGTGGCGAAAACGTACAAGCTGTTTATCAACGGTGGATTTCCGCGATCGGAATCGGGGCGGAGCGTGGCGGTGAAGGGGAAGCGCGGAGGCGTGTTTGCGCATGTGTGCCAGGGATCGAGGAAGGATCTGCGTGACGCGGTGGAGGCGGCGCGAGCGGGGCAGAAAAAGTGGGGAGACGCGACGGCGTATAACCGGGGGCAGGTGATGTATCGGATGGCGGAAATGCTGGAGGGGAAAGCGGAAGAGTTTGCGCAGGTGTTGAGCGAGACGACGGGAGAGACGCCTGCGGGCGCGAAGCGGCAGGTGCAGAGCGCGGTGGACAGGCTGGTGTGCTTTGCGGGGTGGACGGACAAGTTTGCGCAGGTATTGGGGTGCAACAATCCGGTGGCGGGGCCTTACTACAACTTCACGATTCCGGAGGCGACGGGCGTGATCGGCGCGGTGATGGGGAGCGCGGGGAAAGCGCCTGCGCTCCTGGGGATGATCACGCTGATCAGCGCGCCGATGTGCGCGGGGAACGCGGTGGTGCTGTGCGCGGATGAACGGTGCGCAGTGACTGCGGCGGTGCTGGGCGAGGTGTGCGCGACATCGGATGTGCCGGCGGGCGTGGTGAACATTGTGACGGGAAAGATCGCGGAATTGCGCGAGCACCTGGCGAAACACCGGGAGGTGGACGGGATTTTCGCGGCGGGCGTGAGCGAGGAGGACGCGGAGATTTTCAGAGGCGGAGCGGCGGAGAATCTGAAGCGGGTGCGGATTCTGGAGATGGACGCGGAGGAGTGGATGGATGCGGAGGCGTGCGGGCATCCGTGGATGATCGAGCCGTTTGTGGAGATGAAGACGGTGTGGCACCCGAGCTCGACGTGAGGGAAATTTTTCCGAGGTGATGCATGAAGCACAAGACGTGGTTCAGATTGGTGCTGAAAGCGATCGGGGTGCTCCTTGCCTGCTTAGGCCTTCCGCAGGTTGTAAGCGGAGGACTTCGCACATTGGCTTTGCTCACCTACCAGAGTTTTGGCATGCCAAGCCCACCGTGGTCACAAATCATGTACTACGTGGCGCCTGAATTCGCAGCAGGCACTCTTCAGGCTTTTCTTGGCACATATCTGTTCTTCGGCGGGAGGTGGATTGTTGAGAAGTGCATACCGTCGAATCGGCCGTACTGCCCGAACTGCGGATACGAATTGAAGTCTTTGACGAGTTCTTTGTGTCCGGAGTGCGGAATTGTGCTGCCGCCGGACGTGAGGCCGCCGCCGATAGTGGGTCAGAAGTGACCGGGCGTTTCAAGCAGAATGCAATCACATACTAGGCACCAGCACCAGCTTGGGTTTCTGAACCTGCGTGCCCAGTTCCGGATGCTTGGGGTTTTTGTATTCCTCGAGAGGAAGGCCGTTGACGAGGTTTTCGGGAAATTTTTTCAGGAGGGCTTCGACTTCATCGCTGTAGAGGCCGCTCTGGGCGTCGATGGCGTTTGCGCCGAACACGCCGACGGTGACGGTGGACATGCGTTTGTCGGTGTCGTGGTAGACATAGGCTTCGAATTTTTTTGTGCGAAGCTCGCGGGTGTAATCGTTCGCTTCATTCTGGATTCGTTTGAGGGCATTGGCGGACATGTCATCGGTGGTCCAGATGGCGACCTGCAGGGTGTAAAGCGGATCGACCTTGGGATATTTCTTCCGCGCGGTCATGAGATTGAATGTGCTGGGGTCGGCGGTCATGTTGGGATCGACAACCTTGGCGAGCATGGCGTGCGGAAAGATGGGACGATTTTTGCTGGTGAGCGATTTGATGTTCTTGAGATCCTGGCGTGCGTGCGGATCGTCTGGGCCGGTGTACGCGCCCCAGACGAGCATTGAGCCGACCTGCGTGGTTTTCACCTGAGCATTGGCGAGTTCTGGGGCGACGACGGGAAGCTGGCGTTTGACGTTAGCGGCTGCATACTGAGAATCGTCGCCGGTGAAGGTTTGCAGGACGATGCCCCAGGTGCGTGCGGAATCGGAGGCGTCGGCAGAAGGGGTGTCGGGATCAAGGCCGGATGAATTCGTGTTTGCTTGTTGATCAGCGGCGGCGGCGTCAGCCTGATCCGCCCAATCCTGGCCCAAATACAGGGAATCGTTCTGGTCAGAGGCGGCGTTGGATGAGCCTGCCTTGGGTGGAGATTCGCACGCGGAGAGTGCGGAAATCAGGCCCAGAAGCACGACGAAAAGAGGAAGTGAAACGCGATAAGAAATGGGGCAACGAAACATGGTTCTTCTCTATTTTCGCAGGAGTGGATGCTAACGTTTCGCACATGAAAAAGTGGTCATCTTTGCGCATGGTCCGAGAATGTCATAACCGTTGTGACCGAAAGTGGTTATATCAAAAATTGATGATGCTCTAAAGTTGAAGGTTTTTGAGGGTGTCCGACGATAGTGGTGGTGGAAGGCAGAAGGCATGGATGGACCATTGCTCCTGCGGCCACGGCTCAACGGTTTGGGCCACTGAACGCAGCGAAGAACATCAAGAGCCATGAAGGCTGTTACGGAGTAAACGTCAATGCCGGACATTTCATCAATATCGTCAGGAGGAGGGTTCCCGATCGGGAACATTCAGTCGGTCTATGGAGGCTCCAGCGCTTCAAAGGCCACAAGCAATCGCTTCACGCTGGATGAGATCGAATCGCAGAACACAGCGAGCGTCGTCGGCGAGGATCGCGTTGAATTATCTGATCACGCGAAGCTCATCGACAGGTTGCGAAATCTGCCGGATGTTCGAGCGGATCGCGTGGCGCAGGCGAAGGCTGCAATCGCGCGGGGCGATTACGACACGCCGGATGCACTGGACAAAGTGCTGAACGGGCTGCTGGAAGACCTGCAGTAGATTGCGTGACAGGTTGAGCCGCTGCTCGATTGCACGAGCAACGAGAAACGTATGACTCCGATTCGCCTGGATGCGAATCGGATAATCGTTTTTGGGGACAGCGATTTCGGCTATTCAGCCTTTGCGCTGCGAGTGGATTCAGCGGGAAGCGTGCAGGAGGTGATTTCCATGTAGCCATCCGCAAGAGTGATGTTCTTGATGCGGACGCGGCGATCATCGGCGAGCTTGAATCCCGCATCGACTGACTGATTGTTGATGATGGCGGTCAGCAGTTCCTGAGCGGCGTTCACGGTATCGGGTTTCTGCTGCACTGATGCGACGGTGCGGGAGAGGAGATTGACGGCATATTCAGAAGCATCGACAGGCAAGGCGAGCTTGCCGAGGGAAATGCGATCGATTGTGACGTGAATGGAGCCCTTGTCATCCAATTTCGGCGCGAGACGAGCGGAGACGTAGCGGACCGTGTCGGCCTGTTTCACGCTGACGGCGAGCGTCACGCCAGTTTCATCAATGTGGAGTTGCGGCGTGCCGAGCTCGCTGGGCCAATCCAGCGAGGGATCGTGGGCGATCCATGCAGGAAGGCGAACGGCGAGCCAGTCATTCAACTGGTATTCGCGCACGCGCAGAATCCAGGTTTCGGCAGGCGGACGAAGTTCCTGAAACTTCTGAATGAAATTGTATTCGACGGTTTCCGCACTGCGGGCCTGCTCGGGAGATATGACATCAGGCGGGTTGTACCACGAGGGCGCGGCGCGGGAGAGCCTCCAGACGAAGGATGCCGCACAGATGACTCCCGTGAGGCACAAGAGCGTGAAATGGATGCGGCGAGGACGCATGGCTGGCGAAATCCTAGCCAGTATTTCGGCAAGACGGACACCGAGGCTGCGGGAATAGGCGGATTCCGGGAGGAATCGCCGAGACATGGACAGCGAGATGAATTTACAGCTCAACCAGTTGCATGTCGGACTCGATTTCACCCAATCCGGAAGGCTGATGCACCTTGGTGGTGAAATCCACGAGGCCGTGGTTGTCGGCCATGAACTGGCGGGTGTTGGCAGCGTTGAAGCGAGCGGCCTGGGAGCTGTTGCACTGTGCGATGAGGTCGAGGGCGATCTGCGATTCGCTTTTGCAGAAATCGATGGGTTCGATGGCGCGTTCAAATGACTGCAGACGACCCTTGTGATTTTCAAAGGTGCCGGCTTTTTCCATCCACGTTGCGCCGGGGAGAACGACATCGGCCTTGGAAGTGAGCGCGGTTTCGAGCGTATCGATCAAGACCACGAAGCGGTTCTTGTGGGCTTCGAGCGCCTCGACAAAGGACGGGACGACCCATTGGCTTGGGTAGTTGCCGGTGATCAGCACGCCATCAATGGCGCTGTCGGTTTTCAGAGCTTTGGCGAACGCATCGAAATCCATCACGTTGCGGGAGAATTTTTCGAGCACACGGCGAACGCCACGCGCGTTGGGGGCTTTTTCGGCGAGCATCGTGAAGCCGTCTTTGAAGGTCTTATCCTTGCCGACGGTGGGAATCGGGCCGACGCCCAGAACGGCGTGGGGATCGTGCTGCAGGATGGCGGTGACGAGCAGGTATGCGTCTTCGCAGGAAAGCATCGGGCTGAGGAGCGCGGCGATGCGCTTGGCCTGGCCGAGACGTGCGTTGACAGCTTCGTAAGCAACTTCGTAGGCAGCACCGGCTTCAGCGGGTTCGAAGGGATCTTCGCCCTTGATGCGGGGCATGGTGAGGCGCTGCTCACTGTGAACGAAGCTCCAGCCGTAGCGGACTTCATCGGTGATCCACCAGCGATTGACATCGTGGTTTGTGCGAGGCTTGACGCGGTAGACCACGCCCTTGTTGTGTTCGACCCAGATGTTGTCGCCTGAGGCGGTGAGGCCGTCGATTGACGGGGTTTTTTCAAGGAACCAGACGCGCTGCTGGAAGAGGAATTCCTTGTCGAGAAGCGCACCGACGGGGCAGATATCCACGACGTTGCCGGAAAGCTCATTGCTGAGCGCAAGACCGGGGAAGACGTCGATCTGTTCCATGGCGCCGCGGCCCTGCACCATGAGCTCGCCGGTGCCGGTGACTTCCTGCGTGAAGCGGACGCAGCGCGTACACATGATGCAACGGTCGTAATAGAGCAGCACGTGCGGGCCGAGGTCTTTTTTTGGCTGCTTGATCTTCTGTTCCTGGAAACGGCTCTGGCCGCGACCGTATTGGTAGGAGTAATCCTGCAGGTAGCACTCACCGGCCTGATCGCAGACCGGGCAATCGACAGGGTGATTGATGAGCAGGTATTCCATCACCGCTTTCTGGTTGGCGATGGCTTTGGGGCTGTCGATGTAGACGACCTGGCCGTCGCCACAGGGCGTCTGACAGGTGGGCAGGAGCTTGGGCATCGGCTCAAGCGTGTTGTTGTTCTTTGGATTGGGCGCCCAGACCTCGGCGAGGCAGATTCGGCAGTTGGCGACCACGGACAGCCCCGGGTGATAGCAATAGTGGGGGATTTCGATCTCGTTCTGCAGGGCGACCTGGAGGATCGTCTGGCCGGGAGCGAAGGAAAGCGGTTTGCCGTTGATCGTGATGGTGGGCATGGGAGAAAATCGTGAAATTCATCCGCCGGAAGACGGAATCCTAGCACGATTTGCGAATTGTGGGACCGCCGCTCGCACAGTGCGACGATCCGCACCCATGCGGTTTCAATCACTGGTGAGAAGGGCTGCCGGCATTCCTTGGCGAGTTGCCGGTCATTGCGCCATCGGATTTTGAGGCATCATCGTTGGCGGGCATCTGAGAGCCCGTGGAGGTGCTGGGTTCCTCGCTTTCGTCGCCGACGGGGTCAGCGTAGAGCACGTAGACGCTGCTGGAATCGAAGGGCTTGTTCAGTGCCATGGCGATGGTGGAGGTGAAGGGATAGGGGACATCGGGGCGGGCGTTGGCGACTTCGACGATCTCGTGGCCGACTTGCTGGCCGTGATCATCGAAGAAGGTGATGGCGACGCCGATGTTGCGGACTTCCTTTGTGCCGTTGAGCACGCTGCCGGAGATGGTCATGCTCGAGTACTCGATTTCCGATCCGTGGACGGGACGGAGATAGCGGCCGAGGAGCGGGTCGTAATCCACACGAGTTTGCTCCGTATCCTTGGCACGGTAGAAGTACGCCCACTTGCTGATGTAGACATCAAGGCCGACGGGCGAGAATCCGCGTTCACGGTAGGTGGCGACGCGCTTGGCCTGAGCGGCCGCCTGCTGCCTTGCGGCGATGGCTTTCTTGCGGCGAGCGTCTTTTTCCGCCTGGTCCGCTGCGCGCCTGGCTCGTGCCTCTTCAGCGATCTTGCGCGCGTCGGCTTTTTCGGCGACTTCCTTTACCTGCTGGTATTTCTCGAAATCCTGGCCGAGGTCTTTGTGATCCGCGAGGAACTGTTGAATCTCGGTGAGTTGGCGCTGGGCGGTGTCGCGCTCAAGGTTGCTCTTGGCGAGTTGGGCGCGGAGGTCATTGACCATGTTGCGCAGTTCATCGATCTGGTCCTGGAGCAGTTCCATCGGAGTTTTGGCGCGGACAGGTGCGGCGGGAGATGTGGCTGGTACGGCTGTGTTTGCGGGCGCAGGTGTTCCCTGGCCGAGTGCGTTCGCGCTGATCAGGCTCCAGCCTATGAACAGCGATGCAGCGATCACTCCTGAGAACGTGCTTTGATTCGTGTTCCATGCCATATGTGTGCTCCTTCTCATCCCCGCGATGCTCGTGTGTGTCAATGTGTATCAACAATCGTAGAACCGGCGGGTGATGAGTTCCTGATGAACCCAGGGCGCAATCACAGGTTCACGCCGGAGTGAAGGGGGCGCGTCTTCACTTCCTTGAATCGCCAGACCCCGGTGCGGGTTTCACTATTCCCGGATTGTTCGCAGGAAGTTTCACAAGCACGAGGCGAAATGGAGGCGAGTTTCCGGTGAAATGCAGGGCGCGGAATTGATTCGTTCAGGGGGTTGCGGCAGGTGATGTGGCAGCGGGCTGCGTGGATGCGGGCGGGCCGAGCTTGGCGCGGAGATCTTCTGCGCGTTGCAGCAGGGCATGGGGGTCATCATTTCGCGGCTGAAGGACATAGTGCCAGTTGATGTCGCTGTGGATGTCCACCGGCGCGAGTTCGGAGAGGAGGTCCACGGGGACGGTCTCGTAGAGCGGAGCTTCCGCGTCGCCGGAGGTGAGCAGGGGTTCATAGCCTTCTTTCACCAGGCGGACGTCGTACACACCGTAGTAGAGGAAATCGAAGCTGACGGGCGTCCGGCCGATCTCGCGGTCGTTGACCCAGACGAGCGCGCCCTGAGGTTCGGAGGTGATGTGGACGGTGCGCTCGACGCAGCCGGTCATTGCGATAGCGGCGCTCAATGCGATAGGCATCCTC
>DASZQE010000023.1:0-3672 GCA_035550175.1 Phycisphaerales bacterium
TAAGACCGAATCGGAAGCCAGTGACAGAGGTTTCGCCCGGTTCGGCACAAAAAATCGTGAAAAGTGATCGTGCCTTTGCGCGTTCTTAGCAGAATCTTAGCGCGACGTGGAAAGGATATTCTGGGTTCAGAATGGATCAAACCAAGGCCAAGTCCCTCAAACAATGAGGGCGCAATGAAGGATCAAATCGATGAAGAAGCAGATTACGGCTGGGGTTCTCGGGATGGCTGCTGTAGCAGGCATGATGACCATGGTCGCTATGACCGCAAGGGGCGGACTCACGGGAACAATCAATATCGATGGGTCTTCGACCGTCGGCCCGATTTCAATGGCCGTCGCTGAAGATTTCCGCAGCGAAGCGCCCGAAGTTCGCGTAACCGTCGGCATTTCAGGAACCGGCGGCGGATTCAAGCGATTCGTGAAGGGTGACACCGACATTTCCGATGCATCTCGACCGATCAAAAAAGAAGAAGCTGAGCAGGCAAAGGCTGGTGGTGTGGAATACATCGAATTGCCCGTGGGCTACGACGGCATTTCGATTGTTGTGAATCCCTCAAACTATTGGTGCGAAACGCTGACAATGGATGACGTCCAGAAGATTTTCCTCGCCGACTCCAAGGTCAAGACTTGGAAAGACCTGCACACCGATTGGCCCGATCGTGAAATCAAGATTTTCGCACCTGGAACCGACAGCGGTACCTTTGACTATTTCAAGGAAGTTGTCGCCAAGAACGGATCAATCCGCTCGGATATGTCCGTTTCCGAAGATGACAACGTGCTGGTGAAAGGCGTGGAAGGCGATGAAGGCGCCATCGGGTTCTTCGGTTTTGCCTACTACGTGGAAAACAAGGATGCACTGAAGATCGTGAAGATCGATGCCGGCAAAGGCGCCATCGAGCCTTCGCACAAGACTATCGAAGATGGCACCTATGCCCCGTTTAGCCGCCCGTTGTTCATCTATGTCAACAAGGCGTCCGCTGCACGTCCGGAAGTCCAGGCATTCGTCAATTTCTACCTCACAAAGGGTCCCGCTTTGGTGGAAGAAGTCGGCTATGTGAAGCTTCCCAGCGAAATTACGGATCGCGCCAAGGCGAACTTCAAAGCCATGAAGACCGGAACGCAATTCACAGATGCCGAAGGCAAGGAAGTTCACGGATCCTTGGGCAAGATCTATAAGTGAAATTTCTGTTCAAATTCCAACATTTCGACTGGTCGGTGGAAACGCCGACCAGCCAATTCAGACCTGCTGGGGTAAAGTGGCTGAACAATGACAACGCCCATTGATCCCACGGATTCCCGTTCATCTCACGGGTCAACGCTGATGTCGCCGACATTGGCCGTGGCCAGCGTCGGCGCGTTGGCGATGCCGAAAGACATTCCGCATCGTTCCGTGAAGGTCCGCGACACGTGGGAATTCGCGGTGCGCACAACGCTGATTCTCTGCGGTGCATTTTCCATTCTGACCACCGCCGCGATCATCATTGTTCTCTTCAGCTCCGCCTGGAAATTCCTGACGCACGACGGAGTCAGTTGGACTGAATTTTTCACGGGCACGCAGTGGAATCCGCTGCTCGGATCAGTGAAACACTATGGCGTTCTGCCGCTTGTGATCGGAACGCTCCTGGTCTCAGCAGTAGCGATGGCTGTGGCCTTGCCGGGCGGACTCATTACCGCTGTCTACTTGAGTGAATACGCACCTCGCTGGCTGCGCTCGATTCTCAAGCCTGTGCTTGAAGTGCTCGCAGGCATTCCAACCGTCGTGTATGGATTCTTTGCCCTGACGATCATCACCCCAAGCCTGAAGGACATCGGCCTCAAGCTGGATGTCTACAACGCCCTCAGTGCGGGAATTGCAGTGGGAATCATGTGCCTGCCGATCGTGTGCTCGCTTTCGGAAGATGCGCTCCAGGCTGTGCCGCGGAGTCTTCGCGAAGGCGCCTATGCCGTTGGCGGCACCAGGTTTGACGTCGCGGTTCGCGTGGTCATGCCTGCTGCGCTTTCCGGCATTGTCGCAGCCTTCCTGCTGGCCATCGCAAGAGCCGTCGGCGAGACGATGATCGTCGCGCTGGCGGCAGGCAGTTCGCCCGCTTCATTTACAAACCTGAAGGAACTCGGCAGTGCGATCAATCCGGAAAACTCGACGCAGACCATGACCGGCTACATGGTGCAGATTTTCGGCGGCGACGCCAGCAACTTCGGCATTGAATATCTGTCCAGTTATGCCGTCGCAGCGACATTGTTCGTGCTGACATTCATCATCACGCTGATCGGCCATCGTGTGCGGGTGAAATACCGTGAGGTGTACGAATGACCTCAGCACCCAATGCATCTCAGCCCAATGTGCCGGATCATGAACGCAACGGATGGGAACTGAAATCCAAGGCTGTGCGAGCCACTCGCGACCGAATGTTCCACGGTTTGTGCATCGTCGTGGCCCTTTTGTGCGTTGTGGCGCTCGGATGGCTGTTGCGGTCAGTTGTTCGCCAGGGTTGGCAGTTCATCAGTGAAACCGCCGAGAAGCGCATGACAATGGATGACGGCACAAAGCAGAGTTACGCCGCCAGCCTGTATGAAACCGGCGCGAATTTTGTGACCGCCGAGCCGTCTCGCCGTCCGGAGAAATGCGGAATCGGCCCTGCCCTCATGGGCAGCCTTTGGGTGTGCGTCGCTTGCATGCTCATGAGTTTGCCGCTCGGCGTGGGAACTGCAATTCTTCTGGAAGAGTACAAACCCAAGAAACAATGGCTGCGCAAGGCTCACGGTTTCGTGCAACTGAACATCACGAATCTGGCCGGCGTACCGTCGATTGTCTATGGAATCCTCGGTCTGACTGCGTTCGTCGAAATGTTTGAGATTTTCGGGGTCGCCAACGATCCCTATTTCTGGATCGGTTCAAAGGAAAACTGGTACTACTTTCAACTTCCCCTTGGACGCGGCGTGCTGGCCGGCGCGTTGACGTTGATGCTCGTCGTCCTTCCCATCGTCATCATCTCCACGCAGGAATCTCTACGTGCAGTCCCCAAATCCCTTCGTGAAGGCGCGCTTGCCGTCGGAGCAACCAAATGGCAAATGGTTCGCCGAATGACTCTGCCCGCAGCCATTCCCGGCATCATGACGGGGTCCATTCTCGCACTCAGCCGCGCCATCGGTGAAGCCGCGCCCATGATGGTCATCGCAGGGATCGTGTACATCACCTTTACTCCCAAGCACCTGATGGATCAGTTCACCGTGATGCCGCTTCAAATCTATGACTGGGCGGGCAGGCCGCAAAGGGGTTTCGGTGACGTAGCCGCCGCAGGCATTCTGGTGCTGCTGGGTGTGTTGTTGACGTTCAACGCGGTGGCAGTTTTCATTCGGCAGAAATTCCACAGGAGCGTGACATGACCAGCTTGAGTCAAACATCGCGCAGCACTGAGCAGGAGCGTGGTACAGTGCGCGGCGCGGGCGAGGTGGTCGTCATGCGACCAAGCGTTCATTCCACTGTCGCCGCCAAGGATCGAAATATGGAGGAACCCACCCCCACGGCCATCTCTGTTCGAGAGTTTAACTCGTGGTACGCCAGCTTCCAGGCCTTGCACGGAATCAACCTCGAAGTTTCGCTTCGGCGGGTCACGGCGCTCATCGGTCCAAGCGGATGCGGCAAAAGCACTCTCCTGCGATGGATGAACCGGA
>DASZQE010000024.1:0-2165 GCA_035550175.1 Phycisphaerales bacterium
CGAGAGCGGCGATTGATTCGCAGCAGCGGGCTTATTTCATGGGTGAAATGCCTGTTGACTGTGACCGGAAGCGCTCCGAGGCATCACATGGGGTGGGGATGAACTCCGCAGAGGGATTGTGTCCGGGGGCAATCGTCACGAGGGAGCGGGACATCGGTGTGTGTTGCATATGAAGCGCGGGAGATGTCACGATGAGAAGGTTGATGGCGGCT
Organism: Phycisphaerales bacterium; assembly: GCA_035550175.1. Classification (GTDB taxonomy): domain Bacteria; phylum Planctomycetota; class Phycisphaerae; order Phycisphaerales; family SM1A02; genus DASZQE01. Next base: position 213 of record DASZQE010000024.1, read on the forward strand.
GTGGTGATGAGTGCGGCGGCGAGCGTTGCGGCAGTTGGCGCATCGGGCGCGGGACGGGCGAGCGATGAGAGCGGAACGAGCATGAAACAGTCGCAGACACATGCGGAACTGGGCGCGGTGCAGTGGGGGCGGGATTTTGACAAGGCGTTGAAGAAGAGCGCGCAGAGCGGGAAGCCCGTGCTGGTGTTATTTGATGAGGTGCCGGGGTGTCACACGTGTGTTTCATACGGGGAGACGGCGCTGAGCCATCCGCTGGTGGTGGAAGCGATTGAGGAGGAGTTCGTGCCCGTCGCGGTGTTCAATAATGTTGAAGGCGCGGAGCGGGAAGTGCTGAAGCGGTACAACGAGCCTGCGTGGAACAACCCGGTGGTGCGGATTGTGGATCGTGGAGGGAAGGATGTGACGGAGCGCGTGGACGGGGAGTACTCAGCGGATGGGATTGTGCTGGCGATGGCGGATGCGCTGCGGAACACGAAACGGGATGTGCCGGGGTACCTGGGGCTGATGGCGCAGGAGGCGAAGTCGCGGAGTGATCGTTCACACAAAGACACAGCGGTGTTTTCGATGTATTGCTTCTGGGAAGGCGAAGCGCGATTGGGCGCGGTGGAGGGCGTCGTGGGCACGCGGACGGGATTCGTGAACGGGAAGGAAGCGGTGGAGGTGACGTTTGACCCGCAGGTGGTGAAGCGTGAAGCCCTTGAAGCGACGGCGAAGCAGATGAGGTGCTTCATCGAGGGAAACGCGGGCGGATTTCGGGAATCGGAGAAGGATGAGAAATATCAGTTGCGCGGGACGCCGTTGGAAGCGTTGCCGATGACGGCTGCACAGGCGACGAAGGTGAACGCGGCGGTGTATGCAGGGAAGGACTGGAAGGGATATTTGTCGAATCGGCAACTGGAATTGCTGACGAAATTGGAGGGCGTGGAGGAGGGGAAGCGAAGAAGCGCGATCGGGAGGGATGTGCAGGAAGCGTGGGACGAAGCGGAACAAACAGCTGGAAACAACAACCGCCGTAGTGAATAGCGATCATTCCGCAGATGCTCGGCAATTTTCCTAAGAACGATAACTCGTCATTCGGAGACTTTGCCCCGGATCGTGGTACGATCAGAGAATGATGAGTGATGCGGAAACGAGCAAGTCGGCGGGAAGTGCGGGGGGAACGGGGGGCGGTGACGCGGTGAACGTGGTGGAGACGGTGCAATCGCTGGTGGTGGCGTTTGTGCTGGCGATGATGTTCCGAGGGTTTGTGACCGAGGGGTTTGTGATTCCCACGGGGTCAATGGCGCCGACGCTGTATGGGGCGCATGCCAAGGCGCGTGGCAATGAATCGGGATACGTGTTCGCAGTGGACAGCGGCAACGGGCCCGAGCTTCCGCAGCGGATGATGGGCGGGCTGGCGGACCCGCTGGCTTCGCCTGAGGAGGACGGCTCAGCGAGCGTGGTGGGCGGACGCAGGCCGCGCATGGGCGACCGCATCCTGGTGCTCAAAAGCATGTATCCGTTCTTCGAGCCCAAGCGGTTTGACGTGGTGGTGTTCAAGAATCCCACGAATCCGATCGGCGACGAATCGAATTTCATCAAGCGGTTGATCGGCCTGCCGAATGAACAGGTCTGGCTCGCGGACGGCGATGTGTTCGTGAAGAAGCGGGGGGCGAGTGATTTCGAGATTCAGCGCAAGCCGGAGTATGTGCAGCGGGCAGTCTGGCAGCCGGTGTGGGACAGCGATTTCACGAACTCATACGACACCGGGCCGTGGATCGGCATGGATTCGTTGACCCGCAACGGACGGGAATATGACATTGACCCCGCAGGCGGCGAGCTGGAGCTTGAATGGGATTACCGCACGAGGGGGCTGGTGGATTACACGGCCTACAACCAGACGCCGTATTACTCACAGGATTTTTCGGCAGGCCGCTTTCCTGTGGCGGACCTGCGCATTGCGAGCACGCTGAA
>DASZQE010000025.1:0-1835 GCA_035550175.1 Phycisphaerales bacterium
CCGACCGTGAAAAATTCGTCGGGTGTCACGCGCTCAGTGGTCGTGCGCTCCAATGCGCAATCCATCGCATCACCTTCCGCGTCTGAACGCAGTTCGTGAACGCAATGCCGATTTCGAATGTCCGGAATGCGTGCTTCTTGCACCAGATTACGCGGGCGTTGACGGTCTGCTCAATGCCGGGCGCTGAGAGCGTCAGGTCCAGGTCGCCCTTGAGAGCACGGCTTGAAATGATGCGCAACCCGGATTCCGACAAATCGAGGACTTCACACCCGTTGGCCAGCAGCGATTTCTGTGGAAGCCGCTTGTGGGCTCGCCGCTTCGCGTCGCGATGTTGAAATGATGTCCCTTGATGTGGCGGAAAAATGGCCATTGCGGAAGTGTGTCGTAAATCACTCGAACAACAAGCACTGCGCCATACACTCGCAAATGGAAGGTGCATTGATGCCGGACGGAAGGAATATGCCGCGCTCCGCCAAGTCCGGAAAGTGGCTCGCAAGTGTCCTGATCAAATTGACAGGAGTGTGGAAAGAACGGGACACCCGCGAAAATGAAACATGCCCCCTCTATGAAGCACCGGCCGGGTGCGTTGTTATCGACCTGTTCGCTCCGGTCGGCGGACGTTCAGCAGCTTTATCAATTCAGCATGCAGGATGAAGAGTCGATGGTGAACAAGGCGACCGGATGACATGCGCCTCGCCTCCTGTCTCTTCGTGAAAGGATTGTCATTCCATGACGAATGCAACCGCTTCGATCGAATCATTTCAATATGAATCAGGCAAGGGATGGTCTTGTGCTGAGTTTCCTCCGGTGGATTCGGAACGCACGCTCGTGATTGTGTTTGGGTGGCGTGAATTGGAAACTAACCCCGCGCCTCTGAACGCGCTTGTTGCTGCCTTTCCCAAATCACACATCATTGGATGCTCAACATCCGGTGAGATTCATGGCGATGACGTGCATGATGACACGATCTCGGTGGCCGTGTTCCGGTTTGCAAAGACCACTCTCAGACTTGTCTCTGCGCCGGTCCACTCGCCCACGGATTCGCGGCTGGCCGGCGCTCACATCGCCGAGCAGCTCATCGGTCCTGATCTACGTGGCGTGTTCGTGCTTTCTGACGGCTTGAAGGTCAATGGATCCGAGCTTGTTCGAGGCATTGCATCCATGCTTCCGCATGATGTGGCGATCACAGGCGGTCTGGCTGGGGATGGTTCGCGATTCGAGAAGACCTGGGTCATTCACAACGGCAAGTGTGCGGACGGATTCGTCACTGCAGTCGGTTTCTACGGCCGACATGTCCGAATCGGATACGGCTCAAAGGGCGGGTGGGATGTGTTCGGCCCCGAGCGCCTTGTCACCAAGGCCAAAGGCAATGTCCTCTTCGAACTTGATCGCAAGCCCGCACTGCCGCTCTACAAAAACTACCTCGGTGAAAAGGCATCGGAATTGCCCGCTTCGGCGCTCTTGTTCCCTTTGTCGTTGCGCAAAGATCGATCCGATGACAATCGAACCGTGCGAACCATCTTGGCTGTTGATGAGCAATCGCAATCCATGACTTTTGCCGGCGACATCCCCGAAGGGGCTTTGGCACAGCTCATGCGCGCCAATTTCGACCGCCTGATTGACGGCGCTTCGCAATCCGCGCTGATGACTCGTACGAGCGACTCTGCTCCAGACGAATGTCTCTCAATCGCCATCAGTTGCGTGGGACGGCGTCTGGTGCTCGGCGAACGTACGGAAGAGGAGCTGGAGCGTGTGATGGAAGTGCTGCCCGGCGGAACTCAGCAGGTGGGGTTCTATTCATACGGAGAGATTTCGCCTTTCGTGTCAGGCGGATG
>DASZQE010000026.1:0-2744 GCA_035550175.1 Phycisphaerales bacterium
CTCCCGATCGGTCCGATCAGAACCCCCGCCGCGATATACGCCAACAGCAACGGCTGTTTTATCAGTCGCGCGATAAACCCCAGCAGCGTCGCCGCCACGATGCACACACCGATTTGCTGCACCAGCGACGAATGCGCGGCGCTCTGATCCGGCGCGGTGGCAGACATCTCCGCAGGCATGCTCGCTGCGGCATCCTGCATCAGCCCGCAGATCCACATCATCATCTTTGATATCGACGCTTCCATGCCTGTGTCAGATCCTGTCCCTCACGCAAAATTCCTTCGTGCAATCAAGAACCCCCGTAACCGTCAGAGTACACGTCAAATTCGCCTCGCTGTGGCCTCATTTGCCCGTGATTCCCACCTTTTTCTTCCCGCCTCTCTTTTTTCAACTTCGAGGATAAGATTCTACCTTCCATTCCTCACCCGCCCTTAGCACTTCACTATGAGCGATCACATCTCTCACGAATGCGGTGTCGCCCTCGTTCGCATCCGCAAGCCCATCAGCTATTACCGCGAGCGCTACGGCGACCCGGCGTGGGGAATCCGCAAACTCTATCTGCTCATGGAAAAGCAGCACAATCGCGGCCAGGACGGTGCCGGCATCGCCGTCGTCAAATTCGCCATGCCTCCCGGCGCGCCCTTCATGTCCCGCTTCCGTTCCCACCGCCACAATGCCCTCGAGCGAATCTTCGATGCCGCCATGTCAGGAATGCGCAAGCTCGATGATCTGCCTCTTTCCGCCACCGATCTCCAGCTTAAACGCCGTGCTCGCTTCCTCGGCGAAGTCGCCCTTGGCCACCTTCGCTACGGCACGCACTCCGGCCAGTCCCGCCAGTTCTGCCACCCCATGGTGCGCAAGAACATCACCGCGTCTCGCAATCTTGCCATCGCCGGCAACTTCAACATGACCAACTCCGCCGAACTCTTCAATCAGCTCGTTGAGTTCGGCCTCGCACCCGTCGGCGATTCCGACACCCAGATCATCCTGGAACGCCTCGGCTACTTCCTCGATCGTGAACACGAGCATCTCCACGCCACAATGGGGCCCGAAAGTCTCCATCAATTCACCGGCAAACGCCTCGCCGAGGAAACCTCCGCTCAACTCAATCTCGTTCGCATCCTCTCCAAGGCTTCCGCCGGCTGGGATGGCGGATACACCTTTGCCGGTCTCCTCGGGAACGGCGACGCTTTCGCCTGTCGCGATCCCGCCGGCATCCGTCCCGGTTTCTTCCATATAGATGATGAAGTCGTCGCCGTCGCCTCCGAGCGCGTCGCACTCGCCTCCGTCTTCAACGTCGAACCCGACGAAATCCATCCCATCAATCCCGGCCACATCCTGTCCATCAAGCATGATGGCCGTATCGATCATCTCCCCTTCACCGACCCGCTTCCGCTCCGTCAATGCACTTTTGAGCGCATCTACTTCAGTCGCGGGAACGATCCCGAAATTTATAACCAGCGCAAATCGCTCGGCAAGAATCTCGCACCGCGCGTGCTCGCCTCCATCAACAACGATCTCCAGCACGCCGTCTTCAGCTTCATCCCCAACACCGCCGAAGCCGCCTACATGGGCCTCATCGAGGAAGTCTCCGCGCTCAAACGCATCGCTGCCGCAGATCGCATCTGGGCCCGCATGAACAACGGATCGTTTTCCCGCCGGGATCTCGGCGAAATTCTTTCTCTTCCAATCCGCGCCGAGAAAATCGCCCACAAGGACCAGCGCCTCCGCACTTTCATCACCCACGATTCCGCACGCCGCGATCTCGTCATGCACGTCTACGACATCACGCGCGGTGTCGTCACCGCCGATGACACGCTGGTTGTCCTTGATGACTCCATCGTCCGGGGCACCACGCTTCGAGAATCCATCATCACCATTCTCTCTCGTCTCAATCCCCGCAAGATCATCATCTGTTCCTCCGCGCCGCCGATCATGTACCCCGATTGCTATGGAATCGACATGAGCCAGCTCGGGCGCTTCATCGCCTTCGAAGCCGCCACAGCACTCTTGAAGGAATCAGGCAACGAATCTCTTCTCGCCGAAATCGAACGGAACTGTCTCGCCCAACTCGAGCTTCCGTCTGAAAAAATGTCCAACCCGCTTGCCGACCTCTACGGCCTTTTCACGCTCGATCAAATTTCTGCAAAGGTCGCGCAGCTCGTCCGCCCCGCCTCAATCTCCTGGCACGGCGACATCGAAGTCATCTACCAATCCATCGACGGCCTTCGCTCCGCAATGCCCGGCTACACCGGCGATTGGTATTTCACCGGCAATTACCCCACACCCGGCGGCTTCAAAGTCCTCAACAAATCCTTCCTCAACTGGCGCAACTCCATCGACGTCCGTGCCTACTAGTTTCCCGCCAATACGGCTCATGCGGTCACCGTACCCAAAATTCAGCACGTGAACTCGGCCTGTTGAGCGAGTTGGCCCTTTGCTGTTTCTTCATGTCTTCATGCCCTATAACTCGCTGCATGCGTCCAATTTCTTTCATGGCCGCACCCACGCTCAATCACCTCTGAAATCCGCACGATGCTCTCAACAGCGCGTCCGCAATGTGCGTCGCGTCGGATCGCACAAATGCAAACACGTCACTCGCAATGCCGACACATCGGTGAACGCCTCTTCGGCGAATCCCGTCGCTCACTTCGCGTCGAAAGCCTCTACGCGCCTCCTTCACAACCTCTGCCCGATGCAAGGCATCGCGGGGCGTACGCGCCGAGCGCATCGTGGAGCGACTC
>DASZQE010000027.1:0-2334 GCA_035550175.1 Phycisphaerales bacterium
TGTGATGTTCCTGCTGACGGATCGTCCGCATTGTCATGCGCAGCGAGCACACGAATCCCCGAACGGCTCAGCGCTCGGGCAACCGTCAGCCCTGTCGGGCCGAGCCAGAGAACAACAGCAGGGATGGTCGGGCGAAAAGACACGTGTCGAATCTTTCGGCGGGTTGCAGGACGCGGGTTGACAAATCCTTCTCTCCATGCGCACTGAAAACAACCAGCAGCGAATAAAGAGACGTTTCGGCGCATCCTTACAAGTGCCAATCATGTGATGTACGGTTCTATTTCCGTGATGAATTGCAATTCGCCTCGAAACGATCCAATACGCCCCAAATCACGAAATTATCCGGCACATGCGTTGCTCAGACGCTCATTTCGTTCCGTGGAACATCAATTCACGGCACCGCGATGAGGAGGGTGTTGTGACCAGAATTCAGTCGCCTTCTCAAACATGCGCGCGATGCGCAACAGTCGGTGTTCTTCAAATGCGGGGCATTGCAGTTGAAGACCGATCGGCAGGTGTGTTTTGTCAGTACTCGAAAAGCCTGCCGGAATCGATATCGCACACGTGCCCGCAATGTTCGCATTCACCGTGTACACGTCGTTGAGGTACATCGCCAGCGGATCAAGTTTTTCGCCGAGCTTGAACGCTGGCGTCGGCGCCGTCGGCCCGAGCAGTGCGTCGCACGTTGCAAACGCCGAATCGAACTCATGCTTGATCAGACGCCTGACTTTGAGCGCGCGGTTGTAATACGCATCGTAGTACCCCGATGAAAGCACGTACGTGCCCAGCATGATCCGTCTCTGCACTTCTCCGCCGAATCCCTCGCTTCGAGAAGCGGCATACAGGTCGTCAAGCGTTTGATCACGAACCGATTTCGCGCGCCGTCCATATCGAATGCCGTCGAATCGCGCAAGATTTGATGACGCTTCCGCTGGGGCGATCACGTAATACACCGCGATTCCGTATTCCGTCAGTGGCAGGTCGATCTCGACAATCGTTGCGCCGAGCGATGTGTACGTTTCAATCGCGCTCCGGAGCGCGTCGTTCACCTCAGGGTCATTGCGCTCATCCAGATATTGCCGTGGTACGCCGATGCGCAGGTTCGTGATCGGATCATCAAGCCCGTTCAGGTAATTCGGAACGGAATTCGGCGCAGATGAAGCGTCAAATGGATCAGCGCCTGCAATGATCGACAGCAGCAATGCCGCATCGCCGACTGTTCGTGAAAATGGTCCGATCTGATCCAGCGATGAACCGAATGCCACGAGTCCGTACCGGCTCACCCGTCCATAGCTTGGTTTCAATCCTGTGATGCCGCACATCGCCGCCGGTTGTCGAATCGACCCTCCCGTGTCCGATCCAAGTGCCGCACAGCAAAGCCCTGCCGCAACTGCTGCGGCCGATCCCCCTGACGATCCGCCCGGAACTCGCGTCTGGTCCCACGGATTGCGCGTCACCCCGAATGCGGAGTTCTCCGTCGAAGACCCCATCGCAAACTCATCGCAATTCGTCTTCCCGATGATGATCGCTCCCGCAGCCAGCAGTCGCTCAACAACCGTGCTGTTGTACGGACTGGAATACTCCTCCAGCAGGCGCGAGCCGCAGGTCGTGCGGCCCGCAGTCGTGGCGATATTGTCCTTGATCGCAATCGGGATGCCCGCAAGCGCCGGCATCCGGTCCCCGGCGTCCGCGTCAAGTTTCTCAGCCTGTTCAAGTGCGCCATCCGCGAGCACTTCTCGAAATGCATTGAGCGAAGGATTCTGTGCCGCGATTGCGTCCAGTGAATTCTGAATAACATCCTTCGCTCGCACTTCGCGATTTCGAATCGCCGCTGCCGTCTCGAGTATTGATGAAAATGCGTGATGCACGGCTGGCGCAGTTCTCAACTTGAAGTTTCGTCCGCAAGAACCTTTGGAACTGCAATCAGGGCGCCTTCTGTCGCCGGCGCTCGCTGGAGGAACAGCTCCGGAGAAATCTGCGGCGCAGGCGAATCGCTCGCGAGATTCGCCGAAAGATCAAGCGGATGGGCCAGCGGAGCCACGTCCGTTACGTCAAGCTCATTCAGCTTTGAGACATGGTGCAGAACGGATGCAAGCTGCGTCCGGAACATCGAAATCTGCTCTGCTGCTAATCGCAAACGCGCAAGAGTTGCAAGGTGGAGAACTTGCTGGTCAGTCAGCTCCTGGCCGATTTGATTCTGCGATGCAGCCATGTGCAAAGAGTAGCAGATTCCGCTGCACGTTACGGCCTTGCAGTTCGCCGACTGTGGATCACGACACTCCACAAGCATCACCGCGATCAGTTATACTCCGTTCCCCTGACGGCACGGAATGC
>DASZQE010000028.1:0-5423 GCA_035550175.1 Phycisphaerales bacterium
GAAGTCTGACAAAGAAGCGGATGATGGGGAGGAGGACAGCGAGGGAAAGGACGCAGCGCTGGGGGAAGTTTCCCTGGCCGTTGCGGAAGCGGCGGCTGTGATTGGGACGTTGCAGACCTCGTCGGAGACCAGCGATTCGGATCACGGACAGGAAGGCGTTCCGGTGTACGTGGACCGGATCGTGGAACGGATCATTGAGCGGCCGATGCGACGCAGGCTGCCGGACACGCGGCGGAGCATCACGCACCATTTCAACGTCGCGGGACACGAGGGGTATCTGACAGTCGGGCTGTATGACGACGGGATGCCGGGGGAATTGTTCATCACGATGAGCAAGGAAGGGTCCACGATCGGCGGGTTGATGGACAGCCTGGGGACGGCGATCAGCGTTGCGCTCCAATATGGCGTGCCGATTGAAAGTCTGGTGACGAAGTTCGCGCATCAGCGATTTGAGCCGATGGGCATGACGGCGAACCGCGACATTCCGTTCGCGAAGTCGCTGGTGGATTACATTTTCCGGTGGATGGGGATGCAATTCATTCCCGGATATCGGGAGGCGAATGCGCCGCAGCGGCCGGGCATGAGTCATGATCCGGAATCCGCGCCGCCGGCCCCGCGTGTTGTCGATCGCCTTGATGGCGGCACGCCGGAGCGCATGCCGAGCAAGAAGGCGCAGGCAGGCACGCCGAAGGGTGTGCAAGGACGTCAGCAGGCGGAAGGCGAGAAATCGCCCGCGAAGATGGTGATGCTGGAGGCTGCGGCGTCAACAACGGTGGTGATGGCGACGGAGGTGAATCGCATCACGGAAGTTGTCGCGGGGCATGCGCTGGATCAATCCAATGCGGCGATGATGGGCGATGCGCCTGCGTGCGAGGTGTGCGGATCAATCACCGTTCGCAACGGGAGTTGTTACAAGTGCCTGAACTGCGGCAACTCGATGGGGTGCAGTTGAGAACTGGTTCACGAAACAGGTTTCATCGGTGCAATGCTCCGATACCGATGGAACTCACGCGATGGGGAGCGATTCACAGGAGGACTGAAGTCGGTAAGCGGATGGAATTGAGCTTATCAGGTCGGGCCAACAAGGAGTGAGTGAAGCCCACCGTCCCGGCTACGGGTCAACACAGACCGGGTCGCCGATGCCTTCTCACGCTGCCCATCGCATTTTCTCCAGGGCTGTCTGGGTTTTCAAGGATGACTCCCAAGCACCCGAAGAAGCCTGCCTTTCGCAACGAAAGGAATGTGGCTTCTGATTTCCCACCCCCCGAAGCGGTCCCCACCACTGCTTCGGGGGATTTTCATTTCTGGACATGCCCGAGGCGTGAACTTGATCCAACGGCCCGCACACGGCTGAAAACCGCATTGTGATCGATCACACTTGACCTTGTGATTGTCATGCGAACAATATTCACCTGTTGCAGCCGAATCGCCGGCCGTTGCCGACGAACGGGGAACCCAACGTCGCCATTGTTGGTGACAGGGGCGCAGAGATCGGTCGATCTCAGGCCACTTTCAAGGCCCAGCCCGTCAGCTAACCCCGCAGGCACGTGAAAGTGCACGACGAAAGTCTCCTGCTGATACCGACAGACCATCGGCTCTCAGCGACTCGCGTCAGTGCAAATGACTGACCTGCCGCGCGGCGCAGGATCCGCGCGCCGGCTGAGCGTTCGCTCCGGAGCCTTCCATGGCCGTACGTGACCCGCGCGTTGCCGATTCACCATCTGAACCCAAGCCATCCGCTGCCACCGCACGGGGGGTTCGCGCGTTCCTGATTCGCCTCTGGCGTCTCAAGATGATCTTTCTGCGCAAGCTGTTTCGCAGATGGATGAGGGTGTGGCTCAATCTGCGCCCGCCTCAGCAGCTCGTTCTGGGATTCGCTTCCTACATGGTCATCGGCGTGCTGCTGCTCACGCTCCCCTTCGCACAGAAGGTTCCATGCGGGCTCATTGACAATCTTTTCAACGTCTCCAGCGCAATTTCCACCACCGGACTCACGACCATCAGCGTGGCGGATTCCTACACGTTCTTCGGACAGTTCGTCATCCTTGCACTCTTTCAACTCGGCGGCGTCGGTTACATGACGATTTCCTCGGTCATTATTCAGGCGAGAGGCAATTCCCTTTCGCAATCCCGAATGAACGTTCTTGGCGCCGGCTTTGCGGTGCCCCACTACTTCGTGCTCAATCGCTTCATCGTCCACGTTGTGGTGTTCACATTCTTCACAGAACTCATCGGGGCTCTGCTGCTCTGGTGGCGGTTCGCTTCACTGCATGTGCCTGATGCGCTGTGGTCCGCGGTCTTTCACTCCGTCTCAGCATTTGCCACCGCCGGCTTCAGCCTGAACAACGACAGCCTCGCACCGTTCGTCAATGACTGGTTCGTCAACGCCGTGATTGCTGTTCTCTGCTACCTCGGCGCGATCGGTTTCATCGTGGTGCAGGATGTGTGGTACTCGATCAAGTTCCGCCAGCATCTCATCACGTTCACATCACAATCGATTCTCTTCCTCACTGCGCTCATTTTCATCGTCGGCACGATCATTTTCTACTTCGTGGAGCCTTCCGTGCGTGAAATGCCATTCGGCGAAGGCGTCATGGCGGCAGCATTTCAGGTGATGACGGCATCATCGACCGCAGGATTCAACACCATTCCCATCGGGCCACTTTCTCGAGCTGCGCTGCTCATCATCATGGTGGCGATGCTGATCGGCGCTTCGCCAAGCGGAACCGGCGGCGGCATCAAGACCACCACGGTCACTGCTCTGTTCGCCAACGTCACAAGCTCGCTCCGCGGACGAACCCAAGTCGTCTGGCTGAATCGTGAAATCCCTCTTGTCCGCCTGCATTCAGCATTCGCTGCTGCGACCATTTATCTTGTGCTGCTGGTGGTCGGAGTCCTGTCGCTTTGCATCACTGAACGCCACGATTTTCTTCCGATTGTCTTCGAGGCTTCGAGTGCGATCGGCACCGTCGGCCTGTCGATGGGCATCACCGCAGATTTATCCATCCTGGGCAAGCTGATGATCACGTTCCTGATGTTCGCGGGCCGTTGCGGGCCGCTTTCTCTTGGACTCGCACTGCTGCGGCCTGTTTCTGAGCAAGAGGAGATTCGAGGTGATGATCTGGCGGTTTGACCGCAACTGATGCGGGTCACAAGCGATGGGCCCTCACCATCATCCCGCCTGCGACCGCACATGGTTTGCGCGAGCATCGCGAGCATCCTCAACGATCTGCGTCCGCGCTTCAGGTCCGATCGGAGCGGATCGATTCCGCAGCATCACCGCCCGCTCATACAGTTCCTTTGATTCGGCAATCCGAAGGAGCGCCTGGGGCAGATAAATCACACGCACCGAGGTCAGCGGCAGCATTTTGTCCCTGCCGGCCGCATCAACGTGCAGAAACGCCTTGGCTGCCATGTCCTGTGGAGAAAAGAACTCGGGAAGAGCCGCCTCAAAATCGGCGATCAATGCGTTTAACGCCTCGCGCTCATCCCGCTGGCTTGCGATCATGAAGCGGTCTTCACCAAGATGCGCGAGGAACGGGCGATTGCCATCCCGCGACATGATGCGCGACTGAATCAACCCGACCAGACGCAACAGAAGAGAGTCGCCAAGCTCAAATCCATACACAGCGTTGTATGAATTGAAATTCCGCAGGTCGATGAATGCGACGTTTGAAGGATCGTGCGCGGTGATGTGCATGGCGAGCCAGCGGTCCGCCTGAGCACGATTCGGCAGGCTGGTCAATGGCGCGACCTGCGATGAATTTGTGCGCGTCGCCGCAGCGGCGGCCTGCACCAATTTCTTGATGGTGATGATGCCCTGTGTTTTTCCGGACGCCTGAACAATCAGCGGCGTATCGAATTCATCTTCTTCCCGGGCGGCCAGCGCTTCAAGTGTTTCCGTCAGCGAGCATTCGTTGGAAATGACGACTGCGGGAATCACGGCAAGATCGCCCAGGGTTCGCGCGCCGATGTTGAGGTGTGACGGCTTGAAAATCGCGGTTCTCGGCAGCCACCCGATGCATCGCCTTCCGTTGGTGACCACGACCCCGGGCTGCGGAATGGCCGACCCCAACCGATCGCGCACTTCATCGAGCGGCGTACTGACATCCATCGACAGGCAGGGCGTCATGATGTTCGAGATCCGCATGAGCCCCGGATTGTGTCCGCGCACCGCTTCGGCGTTGTGATAAAGCTGCAGAACAATCTTCTGTTTCTCCGGCTCGATCTCCGACACAGCCTCGCCCGGGCGTGCCAGAAAATATCCCTGTCCGTGCGACACACCCAAGCCGATCAGCGTGGCGAGTTCCTCGCGGCGCTCCACGCCTTCCGCGATCACGCCGATTCGAGTCATCTTCGCATAATGCACGAAGAAGCGGATCAGGTTCTGCTTCAACGGATCAAGGTCGATGTGCGCCACCAGCTCACGGTGTAGCTTGAGCCAGTTCGGCCGGATCGACATGATCTGGTCAAAGCAGGAAAAGCTCGCGCCAACATTGTCGATGCTCACCATGAATCCAGCTTCGCGCAGCTTGATCGACCTCGCAGTCAGGGCGCTTGCATGCACGTCCGAATCATTCTGTGCGATTTCGAGGATCGTTCGCGCCGGATCAATGCCGGGATTCGCAGCCATGTCGGCCTTCATGCGATCAAGAAAGTCCTCTCGGATGACCGCTGCCGGCGTGTTGTTGAGAAACAGGACGCATGCCGGGTTCCACGTGGTTGCAGCAGCCAGCGCCTTACGTCGCGTGACCGATTCGAGTTCGTTGAGCATGCCGAACCGCTCCGCGGCTGCAAACAGTTCCGCATAATTTTGAATTGATGAATCCGGAGTCAACCGCGTCAAAGCCTCGTGGCCGATAACAAGGCTGGTTTTCAGATCGACGATCGGCTGAAACACGATACTCAACGCACCGTCCACACTGATCGCGCGACGGATTTCATCTGGCGTGAACTCGCTCGCCGAAGATCTATTCAATTGAGCATCCACGCTCGAACTCATGTTCAAATCCTCGCCCACATTGGCAATTCATGGCCAACTTGCGCATTGACGCAGCATTCCAAGACCTCGCTGAGTCTCTCGATACGCGATTCCGATCGAACCGGAACGCCATCGAAAAACGCTCAATGCACAAGGAGAAATCGGATCGAACTATCAGGGAAATCACTCACCGTTCGGAAACGGGATTTTCAAAATGGACGTGGAAGATTCGCTGGGAAATGGCGACGAAAATATGGGACGCATGAACCAAAAATAATCACTTACGTTGCGTCAGGCTGGGGCTGCAATGCGTCTACAGGGGGAATCGCACTTGCTCAATCCCAGCGGAACACGCCTTTCCGCCAAGCGTAGAGGTAGGCGATGATCGAGGTGACGATGAAGAACAGGATTCTGCACAGAAACAGCGTGGATTCGGCAGAAT
>DASZQE010000029.1:0-9372 GCA_035550175.1 Phycisphaerales bacterium
GAAGAATCATCATCGGACTTCTTCTTTTTGGCAGTCGATCTCTTGGATGTCTTGCGCTTGGCCTTGGCGCGAGCCTGCTCAAGATCAACGGCGGCGCTTGTCTGGACTGCCGTGGAAGATGATCCGCTGAACCACTCGCGAATGGACTCCGCCAACCCCAATGGCACCACGGACATGTGGTTCTCAATGTTGGGCACATCTTCAGCCCGGCATTTTTCCACAATGGCTGTGGAGTCCACGCCAAGCTCTTTTGCCAACGTATGCACTCTGAGGGTTGCCGACTTCTTAGCCACGATACGCTCCAAATCCGCGATGCACTTCGCTCAACGGTTGCACGATCCAAACGCCCCGAGTCCCGTCCCTCAATCATTTCAAGCTCATCCGATCATGAGGGAGTCCCCTCTCCAAGAATCGACGCCGCTGCGGATTCCGCCTCGGCATCGGGCTCGATTGCGGGAACTCCGTCCTCAATGTCGCCAAGCAGAGCGGTTGCCGTGGCATCCTGCTCAGCACGGGCCTTGGCCGCAGCTTCTTTCTCCTTAGCCTGTTGCTCAGCCACGATCTTCGCCTGCGCCGAGCACACTTCGACGACATGCGCGGCAAGCTCAGGCGACATGCCGAGTTCCTGTTCGAGCACGCCGACTCCAACTTCCTCAATATCAAACACACTGATCATGCCGAGCGCGCCCATGCGATCCAGCATGGCTTCCTCCACGCCTTCGATCGGCTTGACGGTGCTTTCGAGAATTTCGAGGCTCTTGGCAAACTCGGCGGGCGTGAGGATGTCGATATCCCAACCGGTCAATCGCGCGGCCAGACGGACATTCTGCCCGCGCCGACCGATGGCGAGCGAGAGTTGATCATCGCGCACGATGATGGTCGCACGCCCAAGCTCGAAACACAGGCTGACTTCCTCGACTTCCGCAGGCTTGAGCGCGTTAGCGATGAGAATCTGGCTGGATTCATTCCAGCGCACGATGTCGATTTTCTCGCCGCCGAGTTCATCGACGATGTTCTTGATCCGGCTGCCGCGCACACCGACGCACGCGCCGACCGGGTCCACTTTTGAATCAATCGAAGAGACCGCGATCTTGGTGCGGAAGCCCGCCTCGCGGCTCATGGCCTTGATTTCGATGATGCGCTCGCTCACTTCGGGCACTTCGGTTTCGAAGAGCTTGCGAATGAAGTCCGGGTGGCTCCGGGAAAGGACGATTTTGACCTGGTTGCCGACATCGCGCACATCGAGCACGAGGCAACGCACGCGATCTCCCGCCTGGAACTGCTCACCGGGAATCTGCTCGGACCGGGGCATGAACCCCTCAGCACGGTCGATCTGCACGACCAGCGCTCCGCCTTCGTATCGCTGAGCTGTGCCTGTGACGATTTCGCCCTGTCGTTTCGTGAATTCCTCGAGAAGGCTGGTGCGTTCATCCTCACGGAACTTCTGAATCATGACCTGCTTGGCTGTCTGTGCCGGAATGCGGCCCAGGGTTTCAAGCGGAATGACTTCCTTTGTGCCATCCGGCAGATTGCGTCGAATCTCAATGCGCCCGGTCAAACGGTCCATGGAACACTCGAATTCGTCCATGTCGAGCGAATTAAAGTGCTTGCGGGCGGCATGCACCATCGCCTGTTCGAGGTCGCCGATAAGCGTGTCGCGTTCGATGTTTCGCTCACGCGCAATGCTGTCGAGAATTCTGAGTGTTTCCGGATTCATATTTGCCGATCCTTCGCTGCTGAATTGCCAGGTTGTTGAATTGTCGAGTCCACGAAAACCAATATCTTGCGACACGCCGAACCGTTCGATCCTGTCGCACCCACGCGCCGATGCCGTGATGCTCAAAAAGAACAAGTCACGGTCGGCAACCACATGCCTTCCGCGACTCGCTGCGCCGGTGCGATCTGCGTCACCAGCGAACCAAATATTGCATTGGTTCATCAGCTCACGGCTGACCTCCGATCCTTCGAACGCGGTATCCACACCGCTGCCCGAATTCCGGGTCCATCAGCCGCAACGCTCGACGCGCGCGAGTCCCAGCTCCCGACATGGACGTCCTCATACGCCATGGCAGATAACTGGATGGAACAACACGTGGCTCACTGCCAAACTCCTTGCGAACCGATGCGGAATGCCCCTGCAAACCTTGATCGATCCGTAAGTCATGAGTTTACTCACACGCACAAAACAAGGCAATCTGAGAACGATCGCACACAATCCGCCGATCGCGCAAAAAATGCCGATTCTGGAGTTGCCGGAATGGTTAGATTCGCTCTCCGGCGGTGATTTCCCGTTTGACGCGCAACGCCCGCTGCCCCCGGTACTGGCCGATATCAGCCAAAAACTTCGGTTTCCCCTCTGCGGTCAGCACGACAGATGCGGCGGCAGCCTTTTCGGTCACGATCAAGTCGCCGACTTCAAGCCCCCGCAGCTCGGACATGGTCATGGTTGTTTCCGCCAAAACACCGGCCACCTCCAAGACGGCGTCATTCAGCCGGTTGGCGATCACTGAATCCCAGTGATCTCCATCCCGGTGCTTGCCTGCACTGAACCAGCTCTGGGCACTCAAGGCCTCGATGAGCGGCTCAATCACATTGAACGGAATGCACAGATTCATGGTTCCTGCGCGGTTGGTCATCTTGATCTCAAACCCGATCACCACCACGACTTCATTGGGCGGCACGATCTGCACGATCTGCGGATTGCTCTCCATCTCTCCGAGCTTGAATTCGATCTTCTTCACTCCTTCCCAGGCTTCGGTCAAGCCGGCCATTGCCCGGGCAAGGATGTTCTTGATCAGACGGACTTCAATGCCGGTCATCGGCCGCTGCGGAATGAATAATTCACGGTTCGCACCGCCCATCAAGCGGTCAATGATGGGGTAAATGATGAGGGGCGAAAGCTCGAGGCATAACTGGCCGTCGAGCTCTTTCGCGTTCACCAAATTGAAGCTCGTGGGGTTGGGCAGGCTGGCAATGAACTCCGAATAAGTCATCTGCTCGACGTGAGCGATTCGTGCTTCGACGATTGTTCGCAGGAAACCCGACAATGAAGCACCGAAATTCCGCGCGAACGCTTCGTGCAGGGTCTGGAGCGCCCGCATCTGGTCCTTGCTGATGCGCTCGGGACGCTTGAAGTCATATTCCTTGATTTCCACATGCTCCATCGGACGACGATGGCGCGAGAAAATCTGCGCTTCGCCTGCAGGCTGCTGATCCACCTCGCCGGTCGTCACAGCGTTCAACAGGGCATCAATGTCATTTTGGTCGAGCACATCCGCCATTGAGCACCGTGATCCCGGCTTGAACCTGCAATAAACGCCTCACCGATGCACGTTTTACTCATGCCCGCACCGCGATACCCTTGGAGGGTGTGACGGATGCGCGTTTCGTGCATCTCAATACGGGTTATCGGATATTTCCCCCCCGCCACTTCGGGCAATCTCAAGCACACCCTATGCCAAAATCCGCAATTCATCGCTTGTTCCAACACCTGGGCGTTTTCAGCGCCGCCATCTGCATATTTGCCTTTGCGGATGCGGCTTTTGCCCAGTTTTCCCTTCAAGGCACCAAAAAGCCCGCTGTGGATTCAAAGCCGGTCTTCGGAGATTCGCGCGATCGGGTTCACGTTTCGGCGACGCCTCAATTTTCGCAGGTGAGTCCGGGAGACCGCTTTGCGATCGCGATTGTCTTTGACATTGACCCCGACTGGCACATCTGGACCAACGAAGGCAACGTGCCCGCAGGCATGGTCACGCTGGAGGATGCGTACCACACGAAAATCGCATTCAAAGCGGATCCCTCAACGCCAATCTCCGTGTCTGAGAACAGCGTTCAGTGGCCGACCGTGCATTCAACTTCTGCGGACATCGGCGAGGGCAAGCACGACTACGCGGTATTCATGGATCACGCGGTGGCCTATCTGCCGGTCACGGTCAAGGCCGATGCGCAGACGGGCACAGCGAAGCTGACGCTGCTGGTTACATTTCAATCGTGTGATGAGCGGATGTGCCTTGCACCGGTGGAGGACATGAAACTTGTGGTTGACCTGAACATTGTCAACGCCAGTGAATTGGCGCACACAACGCGCACCACAGACGATTCACTGTTCAAGGATTTCAATCCGCAGGTCTTTTCGCAACTCAATACGAATCCGGATTCCAGTTCAACAACTCAGCCTGCACTCACTTCAAATTCATCTGGTACGGCCGCCACTCCACCACGCCCCATGTTCTTCGGCATCACACTGCCACGCACTGACGGCCCTCTCGGCACAGTCATTTTAGCGCTGATGTCTGCGATCGGAGGGTTCATACTGAACCTGACGCCATGCGTTCTGCCAATTATTCCGATCAAGGTTCTGACAATCAGTCAGCATGCCAATTCGCCGGGACGAACGCTCACGCTGGGATTGTGGATGGCCATCGGTGTGGTGACATTCTGGGCAGGCATCGGAATTCCTGCTGCGCTGGTTGCCGGCGCGGCTGATCCTTCGCGGGTCTTCGGCATCTGGTGGCTCACGCTGGGTATCGGGGTGCTGATTGCTCTGATGGGCATCGGCATCATGGGTTTGTTCACCATTCAACTGCCTGCAGCGGTATATTCGGTGAATCCCAAAGCTGAAACGGCGTGGGGTTCATTCCTGTTCGGCGTGATGACTGCGGTGCTGGGTCTTCCATGCTTCGGATTCGTCGCTGGGGCTTTGCTCTTCGGTTCTGCTGCGCTGCCTCCGCCGGTCATCATGCTCGTTTTTGCGTCGATCGGCGTGGGCATGGCTGCACCATATCTGGTGCTGTCGGCGAAGCCTTCACTGCTGAAGCACGTTCCGCGAACCGGACCGGCGAGCGATCTGGTGAAGCAGGTGATGGGGTTGCTCTTGCTCGCGGCGGGAGCGTATTTCGTGGGCTCAGGCATGATTACGCTGGTGAGTGACGAGCCATATCTCGCCAAGCAGCTTCACTGGTGGGTTGTCGCAGTGTTCGCAGCGCTTGCGGGCCTGTGGCTTATGCTCCGCACATTTCAGATTTCTCCCAAGCCAGTCAACCGCATCGCGTTCACCATTGTCGGCCTGTTCATCGCGGCGGTGGCCATCCTGTTTGCGGTTGACCGCACGCGCGGCGCCCGCACAGAATGGCTTGCGCATGCGTCCGTACGTGACAATGATGCCTTCGTTCCGGGTGCATGGAACGATTACACGGCAGCGCGGTTTGAGAATGCTCGTGCGGCCGGCCACGTCGTTGTGCTGGATTTCACGGCAAGCTGGTGTCTCACGTGCCAAGTGCTCAAGGCATCCGTTCTCGATCCCGAACCGGTCAAATCCGCGTTTGAAGCGAAAGATATCGTTGTCTTCACGGTGGATCTGAGCAGCAGCAAGGCTGAAGGGTGGGAGCTTCTTCGCAAGCTCGGCAAGACCGGGATTCCGCTGCTGGCGATTTATTCACCGGACTCTGACACCCCCTGGCAAGCCAACGCCTACTCACCGGAGCAGGTGCTTGAGGCGCTCGCAGACGCACGAAGTTCGAAACTGACGCGACGTTAAGTTGCACGAGAAGCCAGAGAGATTCACCTAGCCATCTGGGCCTCAACATTTCCGACACTGCGTGCGTAGATGATTCCACGTTCAGGCGGAAATTTCCGGACACCCTCCGCTCTCAGTTTCGGCGCGAATTCTTTTTCATATTGCGCGAAGCTCTCGCTTGAGGCAAAGACATACCGCACTTCACACACGATCTTTTCGCCATCAAGGCGAACCACATCCGCGCAGAGCGCACCGCCGTTCAGTACTTCCGCCAGATGCCCGTTGCGCAACCACGCAATCCATTCCTCAGCAACTTGCGCATCCGCACATTCCGCTCTCACTGTGTACGCCACACGTCCGTTGGTCATTGTTTCGCCTCCTTCACGCGGCGTTCAAGCTCGATGCGTTCGTCATTGCGCAACTGCTTCATTTCATCAAGCGAGAAATTCGAGTTGTTTTCGAGCGCGTGCTCATAGGCTTTGCCAGCTTCTTCTCTTTTTCCTTCGGCCCAGAGCACGTCGCCCAGCACGCGCCAACTGCCGATGGCGTGCGGATCCATGTCGGTCAGTCGCTGCGCCCAACGTTCGGCTTTGGCCCACGCCTGCTGGTCGTGCATGGTCGCACCCAATTCACTCGCTGCCTGAATGCCGATATTCAAGCTCGCCCGTTCACCAAAAGAGTCAATTGCGCGCTGGGCGATGTCCGCGGCATCCATGAGCAATTTCAGCGGTTTCTTGTCTCCAAGCGAATCCGCAGCACGCAGGAGCTGGTCTGCTGCTGCATCAAGCACTCCAGGGTCCGTCGGCAGCTCGTCGAACGCCTGCACCAATTCCTGCGACGCTTTCACTCGTGCTTCAACCTGCTCCGCAACTGTCGAGTGAATCAAACCGTGCTCATCGCGTGCGGGATCACCCATAACGAGCGCGATTTCCCGGGCAGCAGTGATCAGGCGTTGCTCCTGTTTCATGGCAGAACGGGCGCCAAGCACAAAAAGCGCCAACCCACTTGCGATGATCCCCAGGCCCACCACTATTCCTGCAGAGTTTCGAGGAGATGCTGCAGGGGTCCGGCCGGCGGCAGGTTTCCATCGGTTCGTGCCGGCAACCGCGCCGAGAAGGCACAGTCCCCACGCAGCGGCACCGGGCTGGGTCAACGTCATTTCGATCTGCGCGTGCATCATCAATCCCACGGCCGCCGCCCCCAACGCCAGCCCGCACCATTTTGCATTGACGCTCCGCATGACGCCCGCAGAAATGCCTGTGACCGCAAGAAACGCGAGCATGGCTGCAATGCGAATCATCGGCCAGGCGGGAATGTCATCTATGCCGGACCGAGCTTCCAACACGAACATCAACGCTATAGCGGCACACCCGGCGATGACAACGGCGATCAAACCTCCGCGTGATTGTTCACTGTCTTTCTCGACTTCATCATTGCGCACCATGCGGACGCCTGTTCGCCAGATGAGCCACATCACCAGCACGACCCATGCCCATCCCGTAAGGCCCAAGCATGCGACCCAATCCGCGAACACATTGTGCGCGCTTGCGACTTCTTCCGGGCTTCTGACCGGACGGTGGGCCATGTACCCCATCTGAAAATGATCGGGACCGACGCCCCACACCTGATCGTGCATTGCAATTCCACTTGCACCTTGCAGATAATGCCAGCGGAAGAGCAGACTCTTTTCGCCCAGGAAACTTTCGGGGAGGATCGTGCCGCGCACAATGATTCCGCAGATTGCTGCGATGACGCACGCCACTGCGATCCATCCGCCGGCGCGTTTCCATCCTCTGGAATTCAGCCACGCGCAGACTGCCATGACGAAAATCGCGGCGAAGGCAGCCATTCCTGCGCCTTTTGATCCGCTCATTGCGAGACCGCAGGCGCAAAGGGCAGCGATCAAAAACATGGTTCCCCACCATCCGCTTTCCATCTCTTTTTTGTATGCGGCAATGCCCAGGCCAAGGCAGGCCACACAACCAACCAGCAGCAGGCTGGCCAGAATGTTTGTCGTCGTGAACCAGCCCGTGGGTTGACGTTGAATCAGACGACGTTCAAACATCCGAGCATCGGCAGAATCCTCCGCCCAGCCGTGCGAAGCGAGAATCTCTGTCTTGTGAGCGTCATACCAACTGACAGTCGCATCATGCTCGCGCGTGACCTGCGAAATTCCGCGAATGACCACAGGGCCAAGCGCACCAAGAAGCCCCGCGATGATCACGATCTGCAGCTTGCGATTTCCCGCAAGATGCGCGCAGGTCACGCACGCCAGGATTGCACTCAGCCACGTCATGCCGATCCACAAATCCCCGAGGTTTCCGCAACCATGCTTGACAACGGAGATTGCGGGCACTGCGGCGAGAAGCAACAGGCCCCAGTTCATCTTGCGGCCGGACATCACCCACCCACAGAGCGCAAACCCGCAGCCGACGAGCAGAGCGACATCGAGCATCAGACTTCCTGCAGGGCCGAGACCGGAAAGCGTGATGCCGCCTACCGCTGCGGGATCCACATCAAAGACCACCATCGGTGAGAACGTCACGACACATCGCGCCACGGATACAGCCACAATCAACGCAGCACCGAGCCAAGACAAGATTGATGCGAATTTGGATTTGCCGCCTGCCGACGCACTCGCTGCGCTGTCACCTTCCATTGCGCGCTTGTGCAGGTCTTTGGTCATGTTGTCAGGTCACTCCGATTCCGCGCGATGGGCGCTTGCGCGTCTGGAAGCATGCTCGAGGAGTCCGATTACACCGATCACCGCCAGTGTCTGCACCCCCACGAGGGCAGCCTGCCAAGGCTTGAGGCTTCCGAGTGAAATGCCGCCAATGCCTGTGACCAGCGTTGCGCCCCAGATGACCATCACTGCGCCGCGTTTGGAAAGTCCCCGCTGCACAAGACGGTGAGAGAAATGCTGTTGATCGCCGACCATCGGGCTTTTTCCCTGACGCAGGCGAAGCGTTGTCACGGTCACAAAGTCGTACAGGGGCACAGCGAGCACAACAACGGGCATGAACACACCGTACCAGCCGGTCCCGAGCGCGTAGTTCGGATTGCCCGCGTCATAAAATGTCGTTCGCGCGGTCAAGATTGCGAGCAAGAAGCCGACCACAAGCGATCCGCCATCGCCCATGAAGATTTTGGCAGGCGGGAAATTGAAGACCAGAAAACCGATGAGCCCGCCGACCATCAGGGCCAGCGTGCCGGCAATGAACCACTGGGCGTTCACAATTGTCGCTGCCATGAAGAGCGAACCCGCAATGGCGCTGACTCCGCCGGCGAGACCGTCCATGTTGTCGAGAAAATTGACGGCGTTGGTGATCACCACGATCCACGCGATTGTGATGACAATGCTGGGCATCTGACCCATGCCGAGGTGTGCATCAACCATCGTCAACAGTCGCACCTTGAACCACACCGCCATTGCGGCCGCAGCGCCGACCTGCACGAGCAATTTCACGCCCGGTCCAAGACTTCTTCGATCATCCACAAGACCCATCACGTGCAACACCGTCATGCACGCGAGCATCGCCCAGGCTGTTCCCGCAGAGCTTCGCATCCGCCCGAGGTGTTCGACAGCGCTCGGCAGAACCTTGCCGATCGTCTCTTCACTCACAAGCTGAAGCGCCAGAAGTCCCGCAGTCATCGGCAGCGCGACAGCCCAGAAAATCGCGATCCCTCCGATGTTGGGAACCCTTCGCAGCACCTTCGCGTGCCCCGCAGCACCCGCTGAATCCAAGGCACCGAGCTTGTGACCGGCACGAATGAGCAGCCAGGCGACGGGCAGACTGATGGCCAGCCCCACACCCACCAGCGCGGCAACACCGGAAACCATTGAATTCATGCGCGCA
>DASZQE010000030.1:0-2513 GCA_035550175.1 Phycisphaerales bacterium
CGACGGCGATGACAAGAATCTTTCCATTGATCTCGATCTTGCCCTGCAAACCTACTCACCGCTTCAGATCATCAACGATCATCTGCTCGCCGGTATGAAAGTTGTCGGCGAGCTCTTCGGCTCTGGACAGATGCAGCTTCCCTTCGTGCTGCAATCCGCACAGGTTATGAAGAAAGCCGTCGCCATCCTTGAACCGTTGATGGAAAAATCCGGCGCATCATCCGGCCCCAAGGCCACCGTCGTCCTCGCCACCGTCGCCGGCGACGTCCACGACATCGGCAAGAATCTCGTGGACATCATCCTCACCAACAACGGCTACAAGGTTCACAATCTTGGCATCAAGCAACCCATTCAGCAGATTGTTCAAGCCGTCCGCGACCACAAGGCCGACGCAGTCGGCATGTCCGGCCTGCTCGTGAAATCCGTCGCCGTCATGGAAGACAATCTCAAGTTCCTCAACGAGATCAACTTTGAGTTTCCTGTCATCCTCGGCGGTGCCGCGCTGACTCGTCACTATGCCGAGTCGCATCTTCGCTCCATCTACAACGGCAAGCTCTACTACGGCCGCGACGCTTTTGAAGGTCTTCGCGTCTGCGATCACCTGGCGGACAATCGTCTCACCGCGATTGATGAGGAAATCACGCTCCGTCTTGAGAAACGTGCCGACTCAGAGGAAAAAGTCGCCTGCATGCGCGAACGTCGTGCCGCCGTGTCCGTTGCTCAAAGCAGTGGGGGCCTTGCCGATTCCGCCTCAGGTGTTTCAACTGCAGTTGCGCCGTCGATTTCGAGCAATGTCGCCATCCCAAGGCCTCCCTTTTGGGGCAACCGCGTTGTCGAACACGTTGACCTCGATGACATTTATCCATTCATCAACACCGTCGCGCTCTTCCGCGGACAGTGGGGCTTCAAGAAAGGCTCCATGTCGCCCGGCGAATATCAGGAGCACCTGAACACGGTCGTTGACCCCATCTTCAACCGTCTGAAAACTCAATGCCTGGAAGATCGCATCCTCCGTCCGCAGGTCACCTACGGTTTCTTCCCCTGCAATTCCCAAGGCGATGACCTCATCATTTTCGACCCCGTCGATCACAATCGTGAAATCGAGCGGTTTACATTCCCTCGCCAGACGGCCCGTGAGCGTCTCTGCATCAGTTCCTATTTCCTTCCGCTGGATTCCAATCGGCGCGATACCGTCGCCTTCCACTGCGTCACAATGGGATCCGAAGCCAGCCGACGCGCTCGAAAACTCTTCGAGGACAACCAGTACACCGAATACCTGTACCTGCATGGCATGGGCGTCGAATGCGCCGAAGCCCTCGCCGAATTCTGGCACAAGCGAATCCGCGCTGAACTTGGTATCGGTGGCGATGATTCCCCGCGCATCCGCGAATTGTTCACTCAGCACTATCGCGGCAGCCGCTATTCCTTCGGCTACCCAGCATGTCCGGACATGAGCGATCAGCAGAAACTCTTCCGCCTGCTCCAACCCGAACGCATTGGGTGCGTGCTCACCGAGAACTGGCAGATTGATCCCGAACAGTCCACCAGTGCCATCGTTGTCCACCACCCCCAGGCGAAATACTTCAACGTCTGATCAAAGCCGTTTCGTGATCAATTGAACCTGCGTATGAATCCCGTCGCGAGTCATTTCTTGCGCGAGTATTTCGTCACCATTCTCACAAACGGCTTCGTGCCCTCTTTGCTTGCGATTTCAATGTCAAATGCATCTACGCTCGTCACGGACAATGTCACAACGATAGCTTCCGACTGTCCGTCTTCCATTTCAAATCCTGCTTCCAGTCTGATGGTTTTTCCGCCATCGTCGCTCGTGCCTTCGCCTCGCAATGTGGCCGTATCATTCGTCCAGAGCCACGTCGTCTCGTATTTGTTTGAGTGCCGGTTGTAGCCCCATATCTTTGTCGCCTTGAAAGGCAGATCATTCATCGTGCCGGATTCATCCTGTTGCAGGAACCGGCCGTCAAGAATGCTCTTCAATGTCGCTATTCCTGCGACTGCGTCGCCCCTCATCTGGCCATCCATTTCAAATGTCGTGCTGGTGATCCACTCGCCTGAAAGCGCCATGAGTTGCTTGTGCATGGGACCCGGCTGATCCGCGGATTGGTCTTCAGGTGCTGAAGCAGCTTCTGGTTCCTGCTGCGATTTCGCTGAAGCCTGCATCCAAGCGCCAAGTGAAATCCCGCCGGCAAGGACCAGTCCGATCACACCGAGATTCAAGCTCTTCACTGCATCACCCTTTCAAAAGAATGTTCATCAATGCGGTTTGCCGCCGCGATATCATCGCCTTGCCACGCCTCACCAGCAAGGGGCGGCGAACCCGCACGCTTCGAATTGTGCAAAGTCGCCGCTCTCGGATCATTGATGTGCTCACTTTCACAGCTGACACTCCGGAGAATCCGCAAAGCTCAGGCGAAGTTCCTCGCTTTCCTTTGGTTGCGCTGTTGCTTCTCGTGCCCGCGCCGACCATCGGCGTGCTGGCCGCAATGGTGATTCCC